>CAJWZG010000253.1 GCA_913049565.1 uncultured Gammaproteobacteria bacterium | reverse complement strand
GGGTCATGTTTGCTAGCGAACGGAAAGAGTTCATTATACCCAAAACCGTACCAAACAAACCGATATAGGGGCTTGTCGAGCCGACGGTTGCCAAGAAAGGCAAGTGCGTTTCAAGGCGAGCCTCTTCGCGCATCAGGGCAACACGCATGGCTCGCTGAACACCTTGCATAATGGCTTCGGGGTCGACGCCAGGCTGCTCGGACAGACGTGTATACTCGCGAAAGCCCGCAACAAAAATCCCTTCGATACCATTTAATTGTTCGTCCTGGGACAGCTCTTTATACAGGCCCCGCAGATCAATCCCCGACCAAAAGTGATCTTCAAAGGCGTTTATCTCTTGCCGAGCGCGCCGGAGCAAACTCCAACGCTGCAATATCATCATCCAGCTCACCACAGAGGCGAGCACAAGCAGAGCCATAACGCCTTGAACCAGAACACTAGCATTAACGATCAACTCATAAACTGACAATGGTTCATTCATGAATATTCCTTAAAAGAACTGTTAGCGGTTCCGCATCTCCTAGCGGTTCTCTTACTCTTTAGTATCCGATGAGTCTGCAAACTTTATGGCGCCTTGTTTCATTTCCACCGGTTCAGCATCTCTCTGCGGCATTGGCAAGCCAAAGTGCAAATAGGTTTTTGCGGTTGCAACGCGTCCGCGCGGCGTGCGCATCAGATACCCCTGCTGTATCAAATAGGGCTCTAGTACGTCTTCAATCGTTCCCCGCTCCTCACTGATAGAGGCAGCCAATGCATCTAAACCCACGGGACCGCCGTCAAATCGATCAACGATGGCAAGCAGCAACCTTCGATCCATCGCGTCAAATCCCAGCTTATCCACATTGAGCAAATTCAATGCTTCGTCGGCCAGCACGGCAGTGACTACACCGTCCCCTTTTACTTCTGCGACATCGCGCACCCTACGCAAAAGCCGGTTGCTGATGCGCGGTGTTCCGCGGGAACGCAGGGAAATCTCTTGCGCGCCCGCCGCCTCAATGGGTAGATCGAGTTTATTCGCCGAGCGGGTCACTATCTCGGCAAGCTCAGCGACACTGTAGAACTCCAAACGCTGAACGATGCCAAAACGATCACGCAATGGACTGGTGAGCAAACCTGCCCGTGTCGTGGCACCCACCAGTGTAAAAGGCTGCAGTTCGAGTTTAAGAGACCGTGCAGCGGGGCCTTCACCGATCATAATATCCAGCTGAAAGTCCTCCATCGCTGGGTATAAGATCTCTTCCACAACGGGACTTAGACGATGAATTTCGTCAATAAACAAGACATCCCCAGCTTCAAGGTTGCTGAGCATAGCCGCCAGGTCGCCTGCCTTTTCGAGCACCGGCCCGGAGGTGGACTTGAGTGACGCCCCCATTTCTCGGGCCATAATATTTGCGAGCGTTGTTTTACCAAGGCCTGGCGGACCAAAAATTAGCGTATGGTCGAGAGCCTCTCGACGCCGCTTTGCCGCTTCAATGAAAATCGACATCTGCTCTTTCACTGCGCTCTGACCGATATACTCATCCAACCGCAATGGCCGCAAGGCACGATCAAATCCGGCTTCACTGGTCTCTTGAATGCCAGAGACGAATCGATCTGGCTCGATTGCCATTAGCCTGTTCTCCCCATGCTGCGCAAAACCCATGTCACCAAATCTTCAGTGCCCGCGCTCGAGGACGTATCGGCCAAGGCTTGTTGAGCACGCTGTACGGCCTCGGAGGCTTGATTCGCTTTGTAGCCGAGCGCCATTAATGCATCCTCGGCCTCTTGGCCCGCCGCACTGTCTGCGCTGGCCGGATAAGACCCAGAGACCACCAACCCGGCAGGAATCAACGTTTCGACGCGAGATTTCAATTCGACCATTAGCCGTTCTGCGGTTCTTTTGCCAACTCCGGGCACTTGAGTCAGCACCCCAATCTCGTTGGCTTGCACAGCACTGACTAAGGAAGCTGGGCTGATCGAACTGATCAGTGCTAGCGCCATCTTTGGGCCAACACCATTGATGCGAATATAGGTACGAAACAAATCACGCTCTTGTTGGTCTGCGAAACCAAATAACAATTGTGCATCCTCGCGAACGACGAGGTGGGTAAACAGGGTCAGCGTAGATTCTGGCTGTGCACTGGTCGCCAGCACACCTGCACTGACTTCAACCTCATAGCCGACACCGCCTACGTCAAGCAGCAATTGGTTGCCCTCAATCAAGACTAAATTTCCGGTTAACCTACCAATCAATGCGATTGCCTCTGGGTTTAAAACTACGTTGCAGTTAGCGAAGAAGTATTGACGTGGCACAGGGCAATCGCAAGGGCATCCGCCGCGTCTGCCTTGGGTACGCCGGGCAATTTGAGTATTACGCGCACCATATGAGCCACCTGCTCTTTGTTCGCACGCCCTGTACCAACCACTGCCTGTT
>CAJWZG010000252.1 GCA_913049565.1 uncultured Gammaproteobacteria bacterium | reverse complement strand
AGAACAAGCTGTTCGCTCAAGAGAAGCAAATCAAGCACCTAAGTGAACGGCTGCAGGTGCTGGTTGGCAGTGACGACGGGGCCTACCCCAATCAGGTCGAACCGCCACCACCTCACTACTGATCGCCCAAAATGTCCCAAAAAACTAAACTAATCGCTCATATTGCCCAAGAACTCTAGCGTTCGTGCATAAGCGCCGTCTTCGGTGTCCATAATGGCTGCATTGAAGTCGGTAACGCCCATATCTTGGAAACGCTTAATCTGACCGCGCAGCTGATTTTCATCACCCACGATGGCGATATCCGCAGGCCCTGCCGCGCCCTCGCGATCCAACATAGCCCGATAACTGGGCAGTTGGCCATACACGGTCAAGTTTTCCGCAATCTTTGCTTTCGCGTCATCGATATTCGTCGTGAGCACGATGGGCATCCCCGCGACAATCGCTGGATCCGACTTACCCGCGGCCCGAAAGCTGGGAATAATGTGCTCTTCCATCGTTTTGGGGCCAACCATCCAGGTATTGGTGCCATCTGCCAGTTCCGCAGTTAGTTTGATCATAGCCGGGCCTAGCGCCGCAACGACTACTGGCAGCTCGTTGACGCCGGGAATATCCAATGTCAGTCCCTGCACACTGTATTGCTCACCCTCGAAACTCGCCGTTTCACCGCGCAGCAAAGGCATCAACACACTCAAATATTCGCGCATATGTTTTGCTGGTTTGTCGTAACTCATGCCGAACATATTTTCGATTACCACCTGATGCGATAGACCGATACCAAGCGTAAACCGATTGTCCGTGGCTGCAGCTGTGGTCAACGCTTGCTGGGCTAGAGCACCCGGGTGCCGCGGGTAAGTCGGTGTGACCGCAGTACCGAGCCGCACATGTGCGGTGGCTTGGCCTATAAGCGCTAGCGTCGTGATAGCGTCGAATGAGAAGATGTTCGCAATCCACACATGATCGAGCCCCGCGGCTTCAATCTCTTGGCCTAATCGCACGACATCACCAATAGATTCCTTGGTGCCATCTGCTCCAATCATTGCTCCAATACGCATCCCCACCCCTTTTTGTTGGTATCTGTATGAACCAAAGGCTCACCGATAACGAGCGACGGCGCAACAGCTAGAGATCACGAACTTGCTTGATAAACCCGTCAGCACATTCATTTTTTTTGCACATCAGTATCTGCATACTCGGCTCCCTCATCAGATAACTTGGATAGTCAATGTCAGCAAAAGAAACCGTCGCTATTCTGGGCGGCACAGGAGATCTCGGTACCGGCCTGGCCATTCGCTGGTCAAAAGCAGGCTACAAGATTGTTATCGGCTCGCGCACACAGGAGAAGGCCGATGAAGCCGTCAAGGCGCTCAAGGAGATCAGCCCGGATACGCCGGCTGAGGCCATGGAGAACGGCGCTGCGGCGGCAGCTGGCGACATTGTCGTTCTAACGGTGCCCGCAGCGCACCAGATCTCGACACTCGATGCGGTCAAAGACGACCTCATTGGCAAGATTTTAATCGATGTAACCGTACCCCTAGTGCCACCTAAGGTTGGCACCGTACAGATGCCCGAAGAAGGCAGCGCCGGAAAGCGCGCTCAAGATTTCTTGGGTGAAGACGTACATGTCGTCAGCGCCTTTCAGAACATTGCCGCGCACTTGCTGCAGCAAGACGTGCAAATCGAGTGCGACGTACTGGTCGCAGGCAACAGCAAAGACTCGCGCACTAAGGTCATTGAAATGATCAGCGAAGCGGGAATGAACGGCTGGCACGCAGGCCCTATTGCAAACGCGGCGGCGGCAGAAGCCTTAACGTCGATTTTGATTCAGATAAACCGTAGCGGCATTGTCTCGCACTCGGGGATCAAAATTATCGGTCAAGAGCACTAATAAGGCAGACGCCCGGAGCGCATGGGACATGGCAAGTAACGCTGCTCAACCACCCGCTTTTCAGGTGATCGGTCTGCCGGGCATTGGCATGATCGAACACGGCGACGATCTGGTTGCGTTGATCGCCAAGGCGCTGGATCAAAACAGCGTCACGTTGGAGCACGGCGACGTTGTTTGCGTCGCGCAGAAGATCATTTCCAAAGCCGAAGGCTGTTTGGTCGCACTGGAGACTATTGAACCCTCCGAGCATGCCCAGGAGCTTGCTAACGCGACTCACAAAGACCCGCGCATGGTGCAGCTGATACTCGACGAATCCAGCGAGGTTATGCGCCATAAACCTCATGTGTTAATTGTGCGCCACAATCTAGGATTCGTTGGTGCCCACGCCGGCATTGATCAATCGAACGTCGATCACAGCACAGGCGAGATGGCGCTGTTGTTACCGAAAGATCCCGACGCGTCTGCAATGAGTCTGCGCGACGGCTTACAAACCCGTTACAGGGCAAACATTGGCGTCGTCGTCACCGATTCCCACAA
>CAJWZG010000251.1 GCA_913049565.1 uncultured Gammaproteobacteria bacterium | reverse complement strand
GACATAAAATTCGTAATCTGAATCTGTTTGCGACATGTCTAGTATCCTATTTTCACTAAAAGTTAATGTTATGGCTCAGCCGAACAAGTCGCCGAGTTTTACTGCTTGGCTGCTTCGATCGCCTCTACCGGCTCATCTGCCATGGTGACTAACTCACCGGTAATCACGGCCCCAGGGCTAACCGCTAATTTATAAAATCGAATGACACCGCTAACTTCTGCGGATGCACCAATCGATACGCTGTTAGTCCCAGTCACGTTTGCGTCGACTCGACCCGATATTTCGACCCTTGGCGCATTGATTTCGCCGGTAAACGAGCCGCCTTCAAGAATCTTAACCACGCTGTCACCGCGCTCTTTACACATCACAGAGCCGTTAACGGTGCCCGCAATTACCAATTCCTGACAAAAGACAATGTCTCCGCTCAGCACGGTTCCGGCAGCGACAAGACTTGTAGCGGCATTTCGACTCTGTTTCGGGTTCATCGACCTCTAACCAGATAGGCTTACAGTGTTTAAGTCGGCTGAGTCTACTATAAGTTGATAAAAATATTGTCAGATTGCCAACTTAGTTTGGACTTTGGTAACTCACGCCCATCCCGGCGCGAGCATCATTTGATATTCCATACCCCGGAATCGGATAGCGCAGACCATTCTTAGATAGGGCATCCATGCCTTGAATGACCTTGGGTAAGAAGTGCGGGGGAATGGCTATCAGCAACTCATCTTCCATGACGCCGCCATAGCGTCGCTCAGCAAAGCAGGGAAGGGATAGGCTGGGTTCACCGGTTGTCAGCGCTCGGCCCCAGCTGTCTGCACAGGCGGACTCGCCCACGCAACCAAAAGTAAGTTTTTTGTATCCTGTCCATTGCAGTCCGTTGATGAAAATGATCATTTGTGCAGGGGTAGCATAGATAAGGCAGATATCCGGCGGGTTCAGCCGGCCGCTCGCAAGTGGGCTTACTGCCATAGCTTGGTATTGGCCAAAAGGCACCACATCCATGGCTGCCTGATGCGCGGCAGCATCCTCGGCGGTACCGTACCAAACGCCGTTCATGCGATCGCCAGATAGCCACTCCTCGCTACGTGGGTGAAGACCAATCACTGTACTGCATTGAGCACCCACCAAATCTTGTGCCGTGATTCCCACCGTCCAGCCGTTGCGCGCTGCTTGGCCAACAATTTGATCCGTAGTGTGAATGTCGCTGGGTCTGCGGATTCTGGGAACAGCTTCCATTTGTTCTTGCCTGGCAAACATTTTCATGCCGATTGGTGTGGTGCGTAATCGCAATAGTCGATTCAGTTCAGCAACCACTTTCGGGCCGTCAAAATGCAATTCGCTGGCTATGATCTCCGACATTTCATTCTCCTCTAGACGTTAACGCAGCAGGTCAGCTACCGAGATAAATTGGCGGCAAAAAATGATAAGCATAGGGACGCTAAACGATCAGGTTCGTCGTAATGAACCATATGCCCTGAACCATCGAACCAGTAATGCTCGCAATTTTTGAAACAATCAATGCGCTCCTGCATTTCATTTTCAGCGAATTTGCCGTCAAAGGCATCGCTACCCATCTCTGCCCCCCAGTATTCGAAGGAGAGGCTACCGCTCACTAGGCATACTGGAGCTTTGATGTTACGCCAAAATTTCGCGTCGTTAGCGCGCGAGGCGCCGACGAACACGCTGCTGGCGCGCGAGTCAAAAGCCCAGCTGTATCCGTCGCCGGATTTTTTGAGCAGGTGTGGCGTAAGAGCCCTAGCTTTTATGGGATCCAACCGTGGATTGTTGCGCAGCAGTCGTAAAGTGGCGTCCTCTTTGCTCGCGATAGGCGAGCTTCGACGTGCTTGCTGCCGCAGGCGATTGAGCAGCATGAACTGCAGCACCTGCATGTCAGCGGCTTCATTCTCTTCATGGGCCCGGTGTGGGGGGCCAAGGCCTTCAATAATGGCGACAGCAGCTACATTCTGCGGAAAAATTGCCGCGTACTTGCTTACAATGTGACCACCAAGACTGTGCCCAAATAAAGCGACGCGTTCACCTGCCAAAGATTCCACAACCTCATGTAGGTCGAGTACAAAGTCGAAAACCGAATAGGCATTGGTGTGATCGCTGCGCCCATGCCCACGCAACTCGGGTAACAGCACATGGTAGTGCTCGCTGAGCATCTCTGCGATTGGCAGCAGTGCATGAGCGCTGTCCCGCAGACCGTGATGCATGATGATGGTTGCAACCGAGCGGTGTTGGGGCGCTAGCTCCAACACGTTGAGCGCAATACCATTACATGTCAGTCGTTGCTCTATCATGTTGCTGCCCAAGGCCGTTTCTGAGGATGCTGACGTGTTTGCGCCTCCAAAAAGAGCTTTGTCTGCTGGTGATAACCAACAGACTTTGTCGGCACCGGCAGTTAAACGGTAACCCGGCTGAATTGAGGCGGCCGTTTCTCGATGAAAGATCGCACCCCCTCCCTGAAGTCGTCCTTGGTAAGGCTTTGTGCCATCCACTCGTTGGTCTCCAGCATAGCGTCTGCCAACGGCATGTTGAGATGACGGTACACCTGCGACTTCATCACCTGCAGAGAAACCGGAGCGGCGCTTGCTGCTAAGTTACGAACGTAGTCTTGCGCTGTACTTAGTGCTTCGCCGGTCTCAACCAAGCGCTCGGCAAGCCCAATCTCTTTAGCTTCCTCCCCATTGAATTTGCGGGCACTCCAGAGCAAATCCAAGGCATTTCCTGAGCCGATCAGGCGCGGTAGCGTCCAGCTTACGCCGTGCTCGGCAATCAGCCCTCGCTGTGAAAAAGCGGTGCTGAACTTGGCTTGTCTTTCCACGATCCGCAAATCAGCGATCGTTGCGATGGCGAAACCCAAACCTGCACAGGCACCGTTGATTGCAGCGATAATCGGCTTACGCACCGACATTAAATAGGTGTAGGCGATACGAAAATTCTCCCCCATCTCTGGGTCGCCCGGGCTAGCTTTCAGATGAGAAAGGTCGTCTTGCTTGCCGTCGCTGCCGCTGCTCATGGAATCCAAGGCATTCATATCCATGCCTGGACAGAATCCTCTGCCGGCTCCAGTTAGCACGATGCCGACCACTTTTCCGTCTTGCTCGGCCGCGCCAACCGCGTGGCGAATCTCGGCCAGCATACGACCTGT
>CAJWZG010000250.1 GCA_913049565.1 uncultured Gammaproteobacteria bacterium | reverse complement strand
TATTTTTTTCAAAACCGTGCAATCTTCTCACCGCGAAACACAGTATGAGGTATTTGCTCAGTCATTATCGAGCCAAATTAAGACATGTCTTGCCAAAACTTCGCCAAAACAACCGCTTCATTACCCTCGTATCTCCGTCTTTTCTTTCAGCTTGCCTCTTTTGCCTCTTCGTTTTACCGCGTCGTGTTAATTGCCAAGTGAGGCGCTTTCCGACACTGCATCACTCTCCAATAACCGAGCTCCCCGCATGATGTTCCCCAGTGCATAGTTGCCCTCATGACAGGCGTATTCGTAGACTTTAGCGTCGGATCGAGGCCAAGGAAAGTCACCCTCCCATGCGCTCGTCCAGACCGTTGGGTCCTCGACGCTAAAATGGTAGTTCAGCGAGCCGTCCGCGTTCTTTTTGAAGCGCTCTATTACATGCAGACTTTCTGTCGCCCCACTTAGCGCAGGGTTCGCGACAAAGTTCGTTGTATCGACAACCAGCGTGTCGCCTTCCCAGTGTCCGACGGAATCGCCCATCCATGTGCGTATGTTGCTTGGCCGGTGCTCTGTATTAAGACGAATCACCCGCGCATCATGCACCATTTCAGCAAGAATCATCACATGGGTATCGGTTTGCACGATCCGTTTTAGGTTGTTGTAAAGGACCGGCAGCATGGGTGGCCCGCCTACAGAACCGAATCCCAACAAGCAACGTTCGGCTAATGGTCGAAGTTCCATATCATCGTAAGGCCCTTTGCCGGCTTCATTCACCCACCACGCCTCGCCTTGATTGGGGCGATATCGTCGATAGCGTTCGGCAAGATCAAATTTACCTGCTGGCGTAAGCTCTGGCCGGCGGCCGTTAGCAGGTACCGTAATGATCGACGTGCGGAATTTGCCGTCTATCTGGAACCCCGTCTCGCCGTTGTCGATCCAGAATGCGTTGTACCCACCAACATTGCCCGCAGCTCCCGGAGATCCATCCCCGCCTGCTGGCGGCGCTGTACGATTTGGGTCACTGGCCTTGTTGTCATCGGCCTTTCTTTGTTGATCCGCTAATCGAATCCGATCGGCTTCTTGTTGAGTGAGGTATTGATTGTTGCCAAAGGCCGTGGGTCTTTGCAGCGGAGTCAAAGTCGCTAAATCGTAAGTACCCGTTAGGTCGGGTACTGAATTGGCATGCCCAGCGGTAGCCAAAAAAACGAGGCAAAGCCAAAGAAACTGGCGTTTTAGCGGCGAGGTGTTTTTTGCTGATATATGTTTGTTCGAACTACACATTACTTCAAACTCCCATCGACGGACTATCGGGGAAGCGGCTCTCGCCGCCATTCACCGAACATCAGTTCTTCAACGAACTCAACGCACTTAAACTCCATCAACTGAGCGTTTTCCTCAACGCGTCGGTAGAGAGGTAGGCGTATGGTCCATGGCTCTGTATAGGTCACAGGATCTTCGATAGTCGCTTCGTACATCAGATGGTAAGGACTCATCGGGGTGTAACGTTCAGTTACCTTCATCTGGTCGCTGTGGTGGTTGCCCGCCCTATCTAGCCAAGTAGAGTCATATTGGCCTGTCACCTCAACGACCAAGGTATCTCCCTCCCAACGACCAGCAGACCATCCCATCCAACTGTCCACGGGAGCCTCGCCCGGATCGTCCATATACACTTCTCGCACCGCGCCTGCGTACTGGTAAGCCATAAACACTGAATCATTGCTTTGAAAAATTTGGAAGGGCTGCGGCATATACGTTGCTCTAGGCACGCCGGGTAAATAGCACTTCACCTCAGGGTCGCGATCAATCCAATTCGCCTGGTTATCTAGCTTCTTGGCCAACCCTTCTTCCGTGTACGGGATTTTACCACCCACAACGACACCCAAGCCCGGTGGAACTGCACCAACTGCGCCGAGATAGAGTGTCTTTACTGCGGGTAACGGGCCGTGCGGGCCATCGCGCAGCTGCATTGAATGGCTTGCCGTGTGCATCTCAATGTCGTAATGCGCACTACCCAAAGCCTGCCAAACACCATTTAGATCCGGGTGCACTCCGCCCGGACCTCTTGGGGCTTTATAGTCCTCTGCGGCCACAGGGGCCGAGAGCATTGCAAGAACACTAAAAAGTAACGAAAACCTCATGAAACTCCCCTGAGTAATTGGCGTTATGTCTCGGAAGATGCTCCCATCGCGAACCTGACGCGTCAAGTTGTACCGAGCACCGCTGCTTGATTCGATAGGCGTTGCGGCACAACATGGCGCGGCGTGTTAGCGCGCTAGCGATACGTTTTGTGGTCTTTTGAATGCCAACGGCGGCATCGCAGCTCATTTGATTTAGGGTTTGGCAGGAGGATGATATGGGATTACTTGAAGGGAAAGTGGCAGTGGTTACAGGTGCCGGTGGTGGCTTAGGACGCGCGCACGCATTGTTGCTAGCGCAGCATGGCGCCAGCGTTGTGGTTAACGATCTAGGCGGTGCCAGAGACGGCACCGGCAGCGGTAACAGTATGGCAGATGCCGTCGTCGACGAGATTCGTTCCGCGGGCGGACAGGCGGCAGCTACCTATGGGTCTGTAACCGACGATGCAGCAGCCGCAGGAATGATCAAATGTGCTGTCGATAATTTCGGCCGGCTGGATATTCTGATCAATAACGCTGGCATTCTGCGCGACCGTTCATTCAAAAACATGACCGATGCCGAATGGGATGCGGTGATTGACGTGCATCTGCGCGGCAGCTATCTGGCATCCAAGCACGCGTGGCAGCAAATGCTGACGCAAGGCGAAGGCGGTCGAATCATCATGACCAGCTCCACATCGGGACTGATCGGCAACTTCGGTCAGGCCAATTACGGCGCAGCCAAAGCTGGTGTGGCTGGCTTTATGCGAGTGCTGGCGCTGGAAGGTATGAAATACGGTATCACGGTGAACGTGTTGGCTCCGGCCGCGCTGTCACGCATGACCGAAGATTTGATGCCAGAAAGCGAGGAAACCGCCGTGCGCATGGCCCCAGAGAAGGTGTCGCCAACCGTAGCGTGGTTATGCACGGATGCGGCAGCGAAAGTCACTGGGCGACAATTCTGCGTGAGCGGCAACCGCACGACGTTGCTGTCATGGCAATACGACGTGCTGGCGGAAAAAGACGCCATGGACGGGCCTTGGAGCGTGGAGGCCATTGGAGAGCAAATAGAAG
>CAJWZG010000249.1 GCA_913049565.1 uncultured Gammaproteobacteria bacterium | reverse complement strand
GACTCCGGGTTTTCATCCCGGCAACAGGGGTTCGACTCCCCTTGGGGACGCCACTTCTTTAGCCACTTGAGACTAGGGCTCAAGTGGCTTTTTTTTGTCTGTTATTTCAAAGCGATGTGCATGGTCTGGTGATGAGACCCGAATGCATTAGGAGTGCATTTGTGCTGCAATGTTGAACTACGCAAATCGATCTAGGAGAAATATTGTGGCTGTTACACCATCCGAAAATACCGTTGACGTGGTCGTGGTAGGAGCGGGTTTCGCCGGAATGTATGCGCTGCACAAGTTCAGAAGCCTAGGCCTACGAACTCGCGTTTTGGAAGCCGGCAATGACGTAGGCGGCACTTGGTATTGGAATCGCTACCCCGGTGCTCGTTGCGATGTGCCCAGCGTCGAGTACTCGTTCAGCTTTGACAAAGACCTTGAGCAGGAATGGAATTGGACCGAGATTATGGCGGCCCAGCCCGAAATCCTTGATTACGCCAATCATGTAGCCGATCGATTTGACCTACGTAAAGACATTGAGTTTCAGACCCGAGTGTCGAGCGCGGTGTTTGAAGAAGCGAATAACCGATGGACTGTAATCACTCAATCAGGTGAGGCCTATAATGCTCGTTTTTGCATTATGGCCACCGGCTGCCTGTCGGTGCCAAATACACCCAAAATTGACGGACAAGAAACCTTCAAGGGTGCGGTATATCACACGGGCAACTGGCCGGAAGGTGGTGTTGATTTCAACGGTAAAACCGTGGGCATCATCGGTACGGGTTCTTCGGGCATTCAATCGATTCCTGTAATTGCCGAACAAGCAGCGCATCTAACGGTTTTTCAGCGCACACCGAATTACACCATGCCAGCAGCTAACGCGCCGCTGAAGGCCGAATTCTTGCAGCAGGCAAAAGAAAACTATCCCAACATCCGCGCAGAGCAGCGAGCCTCGCAAGTCGGCATCGTGGGATATGGCTTTGGCTTCGGCGGGGCTGAAAACGTCGAGCCCGGTGAAGAAATACTGCGTACCACCGAAGCGGAAAGACAGCGTTTGGTCGAAGAGGAGGGGTTCTTGGCAATTCGGCGTTACTCTGATGTTACGCTTGATGAGGACGCAAACGAGCTTGCTTGTGAGATGTATCGAGGCCAGGTGCGGCGAGTGATCAATGATCCGCAAACGGCAGAGGCATTGATGCCGCGCGACTACCCTATGGGCTGCAAGCGACCTGTTATCGATACGAATTACTACGAGACGTTCAACCGCGACAATGTGTCGCTTGTCGATTTGCGTCAGGGGGCAATTGAAGAGGTCACGGAGGCGGGGGTGCGTACTGCACAAGGGGAATTTGCCTTTGACGTGCTGGTATACGCCACAGGTTTCGACGCTATGACGGGCGCCTTGGGCAAGATCAATATTCGCGGCAGGCACAATCAAGCCCTCACAGAATACTGGGAAGCGGGGCCAAGGACCTACCTGGGACTGCAGGTCGCCGGGTTCCCTAACCTCTTCACAATTACCGGGCCGGGCTCGCCTTCGGTGCTCAGCAATATGTTGGTATCTATCGAGCAACACGTCGATTGGATATCGCAATGTATCGCTGATTTGGATCAAAAATTGCTACAAACCATCGAGGCGACTGCTGAAGCCGAAGATCAATGGATTGCGCATGTGAACGATGTGGCCCAAGGCACGATGTTTACGGCGCAGTCGTGCAACTCATGGTATCTCGGCGCAAACATTCCGGGTAAACCTCGCATCTTTATGCCTTACGTTGGCGGTGTAGGCGTGTACCGAGAGAAGTGCGATGAGGTTGCAAGAAACGGGTACGAAGGCTTCGTACTGACGGCCTGAAGGCGCTTGAAAGCGAGACACACCTACCTGTTAGCGATTTCCACTTGGTACGCGGCTTTTGGCATGCAATCGGTGGTTTTCGCTTGGCTGGTGACAATGTTGCTGCGCGAGCCAGCCGAGCGCGTTGGGCTCGCGCAAATGTCGATATTGCTACCCGGTACCCTGCTTATTCTGCTCGCTGGGGCGATCGCGGACCGCGTCGGACTGCGTCGACAGGCTGCTTGGGCGCAATTGCTCGCCGGTCTTTGCCCGCTGCTACTGATCTATTTTCTCTATACGGATCAACTGAGCTATTCCGTGATGATCCTTTACGCATTGCTCATTGGCATAGCTCAAGCGTTCCTCACCCCTGCGCGAGACGGCCTTCTCAATCATGTAGCGGGGGATAACGTGCAGCGCATGGTGGTGCTAGCCAGCCTGTGTCAGTTTGGCTTCCAGATTATCGGCTACGCGTTGGCGGGTTTCGCCGATACAGTCGGGCCGATTTATATCCTAGGCGCACAGTGTCTGATTCTGATTTTGGGTAGTGCTGCGTTTATGGCGCTGAGAGATGTTACAGGCCCAGATCAGGATCAGACAGCAAAAGCGTCAGTGCTGCGTGATCTATGGGAAGGTGCGACCACTGTCGCGGGCAATCCGCTGCTGCGCTCCGTAATGATTCAAAATGTTGCCATGGGTTTGTTCTTTATGGGTGCTTTCATCGTGGCGTTTCCGCTGGTGATTAGAGAAGTTTACGACGGCAACTCAGCAGATCTGGCTTCACTCAACGCATTCAATTCTCTTGGATTGGTGGCAACCATTGCCTTACTGCTTCGCGTGGGACATATCGTTCGAGCGGGTCGGGCGCTGCTGCTGTCTCAATTTTTGGGTTCCTGTGTTTTGCTGGCCGCTGGCTTGGTCGTGCAGGAAGTTCTTTTCATATTTTGTGTCTTTCTGTGGGGAATTTGCGGCGGTATGGCCATGCCAATGTCGCGAACGCTAATGCAGCAGAACGCTCCGGCTGCAATCCGTGCGCGGGTCATGAGTTTTTACGCGTTTTCGTTTATGGGCGCTGGCCCGCTGGGCGCTTTGTTGGCAGGTTATCTGGCAGACCTGTTTGGCCCGCAACAGGCCATCGTCATTTCGGCTTTTTGCATGGCATCTCTGGTTGTCGTGATGACATTTGCCAGCCCACTGTGGCGCAGTGAAACGGCTCAGTCCTCAGCTTAATGCGCGGAGGCCGAGCTTGACAGGATTCGGGTCTGGGTATTGTTCAGACATAAAAAAGGCCAGCACTAGGCTGGCCTTTTCTGCTCGTATGAAAGGAGCAACGCTTAAGAAGGCTGTCCCTCAAAACTTGCAATAGATAACACTGATCACCTCCTTATAA
>CAJWZG010000248.1 GCA_913049565.1 uncultured Gammaproteobacteria bacterium | reverse complement strand
GGGCGCAGCGGATCAATGCCAGAGACCATGCCGCAAACTGCGTTATGGCTTTTGCAAAGATTTGTCCTCAGTAATACTGATGATTACGCCACTATCGACGAAATTAACCCAGTTACTGGAGAAATGGTTTGGCGTTTCCGTGCATCAGAGCCTAAGGCAATATCGGGATTTGTCGGCGGCAGCGCTTACCGTCTTCCCAATGGCAATACCCACGTCACATCCGGTCAGCATGGACATATCTTTGAAGTCACAAATGCAGGCGAAGTGGTGTGGGAGTACCTGTCTCCGGCGACGTCTTACGGGGCCATGTCGCGCCCCTTAGCCTTCCCGTTTCAAATGAATCAAACCTCGTATCGCTTTGCTGCAGATCATCCAGCCTTACGTAATAAAAATCTTCAGCCTCTGGGCACGATATTAGAGCTAGAGCCGGCGGCGAGTTTGACCGGGCAACTCGCTGCCTTTTTACTGCGGCACATACAAAGCGGATTGATAGGGTGGGCGCTTGCCATGTTGTTGGTGGCGAGCGTTGTTGCGCTCTGGCAGCGCCGGTCGCGGCGAAAACAAGCTACCGAGCGTCCGCACACAATGCAGACAACGGAAATTTAGTTTAGGGGTTACAAAACAATAATACTTTAGTGAACGGAGCAACGGATATGAAGTTGGCAAGTTATATTAAGAATGACCAAGCATCCTATGGCGCGGTCGTAGATGATGGTTTTGTGGATTTGGGCGCGATCATGGGCGAGCGGTTTATAGATCTAAAAGCGCTTATCGCAGGCGGTCTTGAAGAAGCAGCGGCTTACGTCAAGGGTAAGTCAGCGGATACGTCAGCACAGGAGATCAGCTTGTTGCCGGTAATACCTAATCCAGGGGTGGTTTGGGCCGCGGGGATGAATACCCACAGCCATTTCGTAGAAGCGAAGGATGCAATGGGCCTCGCTGAGTTACCAACGGTTCCGATGTTCTTCCTACGGGCCACCAATACTTTGGTTGCCTCTGGCGAGTCATTGGAAAAGCCGCTTAAGGAACCGGGTTTTGATTACGAAGGCGAAATCGCTCTGATTATTGGCAAGCGGTGCCGTAACGTAAGCGTGCAGGACGCACCCAAACATATCGCAGGCTTCGCGCCGTTTAATGACGGTTCTGCACGTTTTTATCAAATCAGCAGCAATCAGGTGACCACGGGTAAAAACGCCTATCGCAGCGGTGGTTTCGGCCCGTGGATGGCCACTGCAGACAGCATTGATATGAGTGCACTGGAGCTGTTCACTCGGGTCAACGATGAGCCAAGGCAACATATGAAGCTGGATGACCTTATTTTTTCTTTTGCTGAGTTGATCTCGCACATTTCTGAAGTGAATTGGTTGGAGCCCGGCGACGTTATCGTGACCGGTTCGCCAGAGGGGGCAGGGGCGTTGCGTGATCCTCGCATCTTTTTAGCTCCTGGCGATCGGATAGAAGTTGAAGTTTCAGGCATCGGTACTTTGGTCAATACCGTTGCAGAGCAGGAGATCGAATAAGCTGCTCCGCCGGCTATGAGGTTGCAGACTTGCTTTTGTGGTTCGTGTTATTCAATAACGTCGCCGGCCCTCGGGGCAGCTGCGACGGCGCAGGGCTAATTCGATGAATGAGTCTTTCGAATAGTCTGCAGTGTTCGCATATAACTAAATGGAAAATTACATGCATAAGTGGAGCAAGAGGGTAGCAGTAGGCTTTCTGGTCGTGTCGTTAGTCTTGGCCGCTAGCTACGCTGCGCGCAGAGATCCGATCTTTATTATTCCCGGGAAACAACTGACGGGTGAAGAGCAAGCTTATCCATCCGATTGGGAGTTTTCTCGACAGCACAATTTTGTCAACGTTGAAGTACGACCTGACGACCCGTACTCAGTCACAACCACTGCGTTTTTGCTTGATGGCGATTTGCACATACCGGCGATGCAAGGGTCTACCAAACAGTGGCCACAATATGTTCTCGTTGATTCTAGAGTGCGTATTAAGATCGATGATGTGATCTATCCCGCTAATGCGACCTTGGTGTCTAGAGATGCGGGTAATTTAGTCTTGGACGCAGCTACTGAAAAGTTCTTGGCCGCGGGCAGAGAGGCCCCGGCACTTGAGGATTTACCCGAAGAAATATGGCTCTTTGAAATCTCAGCTCGGCGTTCCACTGCGCCTCATCAAAGCATTCAATCCGCGGAAGAATATGGCGTCTTAGGAAATCTATGGCGTTCTATCTTACGAATCATAGGTCAATAACCCAAAGGGCATAAAATGGCCCTTAATCAATACTAAACATTCGATACTAATGGCTAAAGAAACCACCGATCTAAAAGTGCGTGACGAGCGCAAAACCAAATCCAAGACATCCGACGGTGTCACCCAAGCAGATACCGATAGTGTGGATGCGAGACCGCGCACAAGACGGGTGCAACAGCGAGCAGAAGTAACAAAGGCAAAAATAATACAGGCGGCAACGCAGTTATTTGCTGAGCTAGGCTACGGCGGGGTCAGTATCCGGGACATTGAAAATGAGGCAGGGGTGAAGCGTGGGATTGTGAATCACCACTTTGGCAACAAGGAGAAACTTTGGAAAACGGTTTTGGATTATATGTTCGGGCTACTCAGTGAATATGTAGACGCCCGTGCTGAACTGCTTAGAGATCTATCGCCCGGCGAGCGCGGGCCTTACTTGATCCGAAGTTATGTGCGGTTTAGTGCAGCGCATCCAGAGTTAACCCGCCTTATGCTTCACGAAAGCAAACGCAGTTCGCCACGCTTACGTTACATTGTGGACAACCACAGTCGACCCATCATGCGCCAATTGCGTGAAAACCTCTCAGAGTGGGTGTCTGACGACTCAGAGGGCACCGACGATTTTGTTTTTTGGTACTACACATTTTTGGGTGCCAGCTCGCTGGTGTATACGATGGCCCCTGAAGCCCAGGCGCTATTTGGTTTCGATCGACATGATCAAGCAACGGTCGACCGGCATGCCAACTTCGTCGCCGATTTTTTGTTGAACAGGAGTAAGAATGAATAAGCCCGTATTGGACACAAGCAATTACCAGAACTTCAAAGGGATAGGCGCACCGGATAATTTTCATCATGTAGCCTGGAAGACGATGAGATACGCGGGGATGGTGGATTTTTACTCCCGGCTATTTCATTGCAAGCCGCTATACGAAAGTGAGGCCATCACCTTTTTAACCTTTGACGACGAACATCATAGG
>CAJWZG010000247.1 GCA_913049565.1 uncultured Gammaproteobacteria bacterium | reverse complement strand
TGCGGAAAACCGATATTCCATGGTGTACCCCAGAGACGGCGAGCGAAAGTGGATACTGGTGCAACAAGGAGCGTACTGCACTGCTCGTCACGGAAGAGGATTTAACCTGGGTGCCTACGCAACACCCGGATGCACTGGTGGCCTTATCCACATCCTCGAGGAGCGTCCTAGCTGACACTTCTGCTATCGTGCACCAATTCGTCTCCGCATCGATTTGCGATGCGGTTGAACGGATATCAGACAGGCCCGAGCTGCAGAGCGCGGTCCTTGCGGATCAGCCGTTAGGTGACGATGCGTTGGTGCACTGGTTAACCGAACAAAAAATCGACGAGGTGTTGTGCGCCTATGTGCCGATTGGTCCGACACGTCTGCGCTTAGATACATTGAAAGGTACCTTGGCCTGCAAAGGCATTTCGTTGCGCTTGCAGATGCGCGACTACGATCGGGTGGTTTGGCCACACACCAGCAAGGGATTTTTCCAACTGGGAAAAAAGATACCCGATCTCTTATCGATGATGAACTTAGCCAATTGACGAGACAAGGTTTACCAGGGCAGAAGTTCGCGGCGGGTTAAAATCTAACGTTTGCTAGAACATCTAAGGTTACACTAAGCACCTGAAATCGGCGTTTAACCTCATTGCTGGGGAGCAACATTGAAAACGTTAATGAATCGTCGTCATGTATTGCAGGGTATGCAGGGTTTAGGCCTAGGGTTGGTCGTGACACGGGGCTATGCAGCAAAACATAATGCGCCGGTTTACTTCACTCACAGTGTGGCCAGCGGTGATCCAGAGGCCGATCGGGTGATCTTGTGGACCCGGGTTATCCCCAATGGTGGCACGCAATCAGTCGCAGTTAGCTGGCAAGTTGCAGAAGATGCGGGATTTAGAAGGGTCGTCGCCTTGGGTGAAAGCACTGCCGAGTCCGAACGCGACTTTACGGTTAAAGTCGATGCCACCGGTCTTGAGCCGAACACCCGATACTTCTATCGCTTCTTGTGCATGGGTGTGACCAGTGACACAGGCCGAACCAAGACAATGCCCAGCGGCGATGTCACCTCATTCAAAATTGGCGTGGCGTCCTGTTCCAACTTCCCTCAAGGATATTTCAACGCCTACCGGCATATGGCAGACACGAATCTCGACCTTGTCCTGCACTTAGGGGATTACATCTACGAATATCCTGAGGCGAGTTACGCCAACGATTACGCACGAAACGTGCTCAACCGCAATGTAGTTCCGACTCACGAAACCGTCGCGCTTGAAGATTACCGAATGCGCTACGGCCTTTACCGTACCGATGAGGATCTGCAGGCCGTGCACCAGCGTCATCCGTTCATCTGTGTTTGGGACGATCATGAGCTAGCCAACAATACTTGGAAAGATGGGGCTGAGAACCACAACGAAGGCGAAGGCGACTTTCACGCGCGAATTAGGGCGGCACGTCAGGCCTACCATGAGTGGATGCCGATCCGCACACCCGCGGAGGGCGATCAGGGGCCAATCTACCGGGGTTTTCAAATAGGAACATTGGCCGATTTGATCATGTTGGATACGCGTCTCGTTGGGCGAGACCGGGGTCTCGAATATAGCAAGGACATGCTGTTTCACCCCCGCACGAGTCCAGATCAAACGCCGCGGCCAGATGTCGAGGGCTTTAAGGCTCAACGATTGCGTGACCCCAAGCGTAATCTATTGGGTGAAAAGCAGGAGCAATGGCTGGATGAAACGCTGACCCAAAGCGCGAAGCGAGGCTGCGTTTGGCAAATACTTGGCCAGCAGGTATTGATGGGACGAGTCGGTATTCCTAACCTTGGTACCTCAGCGGCAGAGAGCGACGAGTTGACCGAGGCGCAAAAGCAATATGTGCAATTTATGCAGGTACTGGGAAAGCTAGGGATGCCTCTGAATTTGGACGCTTGGGATGGCTACCCGATTAGCCGCGAGCGGGTCGCTGCGATGATGGTTAAGGCGGGTGGTAACCCGGTAGTGCTGGCCGGTGATACGCATAACGCTTGGGCGTTTAACTTAAGCGACGATCACGGGCAACCCATCGCAGTTGAAGTGGGTACACCCGGTATCTCTAGCCCGGGTATGGAAAGTTACTTGCAGGTATCCGGCGCCGAACTAACGACCGCCCTTAAAGCTGCCAGCCCAGAGTTGGTCGATGTGGACACTTCTCAGCGTGGGTGGTCTGAGATAGAGCTTACGCCGAGTGCGATGAGCAGCCAGTGGCACTTTGTGTCGACCATTATGGACAGACGGTTTACCACAACAAGCTCGACACCACTGGTCTGCAAAGCCGGCGAGCGGCAGTTCAGCTAAGCAAGCAGACTGTGGCTAGGCCCAAGTTGCCCAAGAGTCTAAAGGCATCCGGTCTGAGACAAGGTCGTTAACCGCAGCCTCAGGGTTGCGGTGCCCAATTGCCATACCGCAGAACAGCATGAGGTTATCTGGCGTTCGCAGAAAAGACGTGACAGCGTCCGGTCGTGTTGCCCATGCCTCTTGAGCACATGTATCTAACCCAGCCTCTTGAGCGAGGAGCATAAATGTCTGAAGGAACATGCCCAAATCAGACCATTGAGGCGGGCCCATGTTTTCGTCGATCAAACAAAAGAATGCTGTCGGCGCTCCGAAAAATTCAAAGTTGCGGGCTAGATGGGCAAACCGTCCTGCTTTGTCGTCTCTGGGAATGCCCAGTAAACCGTACATGTCCTCACCAACTTTGAAGCGACTGTCGCGATAGGGCGAGGGGAGGTTTTTGGGATAGATTTCGTAGGCAGGCGTTTCTCTGGGGTTTTGTGCAGCGAGATGCTCGAGAAAGTCCTGCATGCGAGCACCGTTTATGACGTAAACCTGCCATGGCTGCACGTTGCCACCTGATGGCGCGCGAGCAGATTTGCTCAATAGTTCTTTTACCAGCGAATCGCTAACGGGTGTATCGAGAAACGATCGAATCGAGCGGCGAGAGGCTACGGCTTCGGTGACGTTCATAGGCTGTTACCTCTAGGATGATGGCGCGACCGGCGAAGCCGGCCGCTAGGCCAGTGAGTTATGTAAGCGCTGCCGAGTAAGTTTCTTCGTTGAAACCCACTAGTATGTGCTTGCCAACCACAGCGGTTGGCGCTCGAAGGTTGCCAGTACTACCCAGCATTGCGTCTATCGCTTCTTCGGAGGCTTTGCTACCACCTTCGAATTCCAACACTTTTCTACCTTTTGAAAAAACCTACCAGTCATTTTGCGACATAGAGTAT
>CAJWZG010000246.1 GCA_913049565.1 uncultured Gammaproteobacteria bacterium | reverse complement strand
TGTTTTTGACATACATTGCGGCAAGCTTGTGCTTGATTGCCTGATAGGAGCCAATGGCTCGGCCAAATGCGTACCGCTGCAGCGCATAGTCTCGCGCCTGAATCAGCGCGGACTCTGCGATTCCAAGTTGCTCCCAAGCAAACAATGCGGCGGCGCCGTCAAGCAGCCGATCCCACTCTTTTGGTTCCAGCGTTCTGTCGCCTAGCCGCTCTGCCTGCGCCTTCCTCAATATGAGGTTGCTATGGCCCCGACTGCTGTCCAAAGTCAACACCGGTTGGACCGTGACCCCGTCCTGCTTGAGCGGCAGCAGACACAACTCAACATCTGACCCCGTGCGCACCAGTACCACAGCCATGTCTGCCACCGCCGCATCGGGTACCGTGGTTTTATAGCCATTGATGCGGCCGTCGGTGCGCTGTGTTTCCAGTTGCGCTAGAGACAATCTGCCCGGGCGTTCGGCCATTGCAAATGCGGCCACACACTCGCCGCTCGCCAATTTGGGTAACCAGCCGGACTTTTGAGCTTCTGTTCCGAAACGATTGATCGCCTCGCTTGCCAGATAGACAGAACTGCTGAAAGGCAATGGTGCCACCGCGCGGCCCAGCTCTTCGGCAATGACGGCCAGCTCGTAATAGCTCAGGCCCAATCCGCCGTAGGCCTCGGGAATTGTCGTTGCCGTCCAACCCATTTCGGCTACTTTTTGCCAAAGCGACTGATCCCAGCCCAATTCGCCATCCAGTACCGTCCGGACAACCGCTGTCGTGCAATGCTCCGAAAGGAATCCTCTGGCCTGCTCTCGAAGCATTTGCTGCTCTTCGGAAAACTCAAAATTCATTTTTTTGCCCCGGATGAATCGCGCCTACGTTAACCAAAGTTCTGCGTAGCATTTATGCAGCCGCTAATAATTGTGGCGCCTGCTCTCGTAAACGCTGGTAACGCAAAGGCGCTGTGAAACCCAGTTCTGCGCGGACAACCTCGAGAGGCTGGGTAAGTTTCTCCTCCCAATTGACTTCAGCCATCCACACAGCATTGCGGCCCATCTCCGCACCTTCTTTAACCAAGGCGCGAATATCGAATTGCGGTACCTCACGGCGATACTTCCACTGTCCGATCTTTACAATAAAACGGATGCCGCGGTTAGGCGTTTGCGTTGTCATGAAAGACAGGAGACTCAGTTCTCCAACAGGGTCACGACCATAGCCCGTCATAACGTGCTGCAAATCGTGAATGTCCCTGAGCCGGTCAGCTAACCAGATCTCGTCCTCTGACAGCCCCCGATAAATTTCGGCGCGTGACGACGTCTCGCTAGAAGCGATTAAGCCCTCTGCCGAAAGATTCTCTCCGTGAACAAAATTATAGTAGATCTGTCCGATTGACCCATCAGGCAGGCTTAGTAACCACTCACGGTTGTTGAGGAATCCAACGATATTGGGCTTGTTCTGCAGCATTTTCCGGCCCTGCTCGGTACTGCGCAGCCGCCTTACCGCCGCGCTAAGGCTGTCGCCTTTGAGCGCCTCAATAATATGGAAGACCTGCGTCGTATCGTCAGGGTTTTTAAGCAACTCACGCATGGCACCCATGGCGCGCAGGGGCTCGACACGCTGTCGCGCCAGCAGGGCTTTGATGCGCCTCATGTATTCCTCTCTGTGCTCACTGGCATCACCATCCTCTCTATTTAATCCAAACTCAATTACGAGCCGTGCTCCACGCCCGAGGGCTCCCCATCATGCAACGATAATGAAAAGGATAGCGGCGATGAACGCTCCCAACAACGCATAGGGCAGTTGCGTCACAGCGTGCTCATAAGTTCTGCAACCTGCACCCTGAGCGGACAAAACCGTGGAGTCAGAATAGAAACAGGCATGGGATCCAAAGCCACTGGCGGAAAAAAGCGCACCCAGTACCAAAGGAATGCTGACATCAAAGGCCTGCGCCAAGGGCAAGGCAATTGGCATGGTGATGGCAATGACCCCCCAGTTAGACCCGGTCACAAAGGACAGTAGTGATACGGTAATAAAAACCACCACCGGCAGCAGATCGGCCGTCATAAAGGGCGACACTGCGTCGATCACATAGGGGGTTAACCCGAGCCGATCGTTCGCCTCCACAAATACAAAAAGCGTCAATAACATGGCAAGCACCGGTACCATTGATTTGATCCCGTCTACGCAGGTATCGAATAAATCGAATAGCGGCATTACACGCCAAAGCGCATAGTGCACAAGGGTGATCAATATGGCGGCGATGACCCCTCTCAGCAAATCGATGCTGGGAAAAACCGTGAAGAACACCAGTACAATCATAGGAAAGAAGAAGATCATCATGCTGCCCTGAGAGCCTTCTTCAACTGCCAGTGCATTGTCCTCATGGATCCCCAAATCGCCCGCAGTCTCGGCCTTGTGCTCTGCTCGACGCATGGCACCCAAAAGAGGAACCACGCCCATCGCAACCAGCGGCACAATGAGGATCGCCACAATGGGATAGAACATATAGGGAATGGCCCCGACAAACACCTGCAAGCCCTCGCCCTCTGCAGCGACGCCGTTTTGCTCCAACAGACTCGCAAAATAAGCTCCCCAGCTCGACAGAGGAATGAGCAAACACAATGGCGCAGCGGTTGAATCGACAACATATGCAAGCATCGCCCGGGACGTATGAAAGCGATCCGTCACCGCTTTCATCGTGGCGCCTACGGTCAAAGAATTCAGATAGTCATCCAAAAAGATCACCAGACCCAAACCCCAGGTGGCCAGCAAACCCCCGCGCTTGGTCTCAATGCGTTCAATCAGCGCACGCCCAAACGCGTGGGAGCCACCGCCCTTCACCAAGAGCCCAATAAAACCTCCGTACAGACCGCAAACCAACATGACCCAGGCAACATCCTCGGTCATCAGCACCTGCAGTGTCGCGCCGGCCATCGCGTCAAGAAACGATGGCCCCTCTAGAATCAGGAAAGCGAATAGGGCACCCGCAAGCACTGACTCCAGCGTGCGCTGACTCCATATTGCCAGCGCCAACACCAGCAAGGTGGGAAGTAAAGTAACTAAACCGTAATCCATTACTAAGCTTATCCTGATCCAATGCAGCCCGGAAGCAGACAAAGGGTGTTCGTAGCGCACCAAAACCCGGCATAAACGAGCCGTCAGTGCGACAGTTTTTGGGTTTTTACGCTTGGTTCTGACACCCCCTAACGTGTAAGGTTCTCGATTTATAAAGGTGTTTCGCCTCGCCCAAGGCCTTGTCACGTGTCACTTTCCAATTTACTAAAAGACACGGCGATCAGCATATTTAGGTATCCAAGGTGTATCAAATTCTATGAGAAAATCAAATATAACTTGAGTTTACATGAATAGAGCCTGTGAATTAGGCTA
>CAJWZG010000245.1 GCA_913049565.1 uncultured Gammaproteobacteria bacterium | reverse complement strand
GGTTTCGGCAACCCCAGTGAATTGGTTGACGAGCCACTGACCATAACCGGGCATGCCCGACCGGCTGAGCATGGTATTCAGAAACACAGTGTTACCATCAGAGTTATCTTGCCAGCAGGCAGGGCCAAACGCTGTGGCGTCTAGAGTGCTTTGCCAAGGTTTTACTGGTTCTGGCGAGCGCCAACGAAAATCACCCACAGGCGCACGCGCGTAGGGTATACCGCGAAACGCGTCAATTTCCCCTAAACTCAGCCCGTTGATTATGCCGTTGGGAGTCTCGATTATCACTGCATCGCTTTGACAGCCCGAGAGCAAAACGGTAGCCAAAACCATTGTGGAAGCGGCAAACGAGGCACTCCGTCGCCAGGCTTTTTCGCACATTAAATCAGCCATAGGTATTCCCCCGATTGTCCTTTTCAACGACTTGTACCTTGGTTACCCACCTTCGCGCAAGTCTTTGATCGGCGCATCTTGTCTTGGTGCTGGAATTAGAAAATTTGCGAAAAAAATCTGCTATCGTCCACAGAAAGTTCCCGCAATAGAAGGATTCTGAGATGCCTATTATCCGTCGCACCATTTATCTTCTCTCGCTGTTGTTTACTCTTGCAGCGTGTGGTCAGCAAGCATCGAAAGACGCTAGCGTCGCACCCAATTCAGATCTCGCTCTGGCAGAAAAAGCAGGTGCGCCCTTGTTCTCTGGTATGGGCGGGTATTCCATGCCGATAACGACCGCCAACCCAGACGCGCAGCGCTACTTTGATCAAGGCATGGTGCTGGCCTTTGCGTTCAATCATGCGGAGTCAATACGCAGTTTTCGCGCGGCACAAACGTTGGACCCAACCTGTGCTATGTGTTTTTGGGGTGAGGCGTTGGCCACTGGGCCGAACATCAATGTCACCAGCAAAGGTCAGGTGATCATGTCTAGCTCTGAGCGGTTGACGGCGTTCGATGCTCTGCAGCAAGCGCAGACTTTGAAAAGCGCAGTCTCAAAACAAGAGCAAGCATACATAGATGCTCTTGCCCGTCGTTACAATGGAGATCCTGAAACTGACCGAGCGCCACTGGATTTGGCCTGGGCCGCCGCGATGGGTGAGCTTGTGGCTGAATATCCAGACGACATGACTGCTGCCTCGATTTATGCTGAAGCTTTAATGAACACGATGCCCTGGAATTACTGGTCAGATGATGGCATCGCAAAGCCGGAAACCTCCGCTGTAATCGCATCGCTAGATAAAGTGCTAGAGGTGGAGCCAGACCACCCATTGGCACTGCACCTGTACATCCACGCTCTAGAGGCATCGAATGACCCTTCGCGCGCAGAAGAGGCGGCCGATCGGCTCGCGAATCTGGTTCCTGGCGCTGGGCACCTGGTTCATATGCCCTCGCATATCTATTATCGGATTGGCCGCTATAACGATGCGGCATTAGCTAATCAACGAGCTGCTGACGTAGATGAGGCCTATATAGCGGCCTGTAACGCCCAAGGTTTCTATCCGGCCTTGTACTACCCGCACAATATTCACTTCCTTTGGGCGGCATCGACGATGCAAGGCCAAAGCGCTCTCAGTATCGATAGCGCTCGTCGCGTGGTTGCCAATGTGCGTATTGAACAAGTAGAGGCGTTTCCGACCGTTGAGTTCTTTCGCACAGTCCCGTTATTGTCGTTGGTTCGCTTTGGTAAGTGGGATGAAATTTTGGTTGAGCCGCATCCACACGAAGGTTTCATGTTTGCGAAAGCAATCTGGCATTACGCACGAGGCATTGCTTATGCGGCCAAGGGAAATACTACCGCCGCAGAAGAGGAGGCAGCAGCTTTATCGCCACTTAAAGATGACGTGTCGGTCAGGTTTTTGGACAGCAGAGACTATCCGGGCTCGACCTTAGTCGGTATTGCAATCGACCTACTGCAAGGTGAAATTGCATACCGCAGTGGTGACTATAAAACAGCGGCTTTTGAGTTCGAAAAAGCGGTGTTAAAGCAAGATTCACTACCATACACGGAGCCTCCATTTTGGTATTACCCCACACGCCAATCCTTGGGTGAAGCTTTGCTTCAAGGTGGAGATGCTGACGCAGCGGAAGCGGTTTTTCGTAAAGACCTTGAATACTACCCGCATAACGGTTGGTCGATGTTTGGCCTAGCGCAAAGTCTCGAAGCGCAGGGGCGAAGCGCTGAAGCGCAGGAGGCTAGAGACCACTTTGAGATGGCTTGGCAGCATGCGGATATCACGATAGAAGCGGCTGTGTTGTAAGGGGCCCTGAGCTAGATATAAACCTGTAGGCTGGCCGTTAAGCACAATCAACCAACGGGCTTTACGGCGCCGAGTGGAGACACTCTTTGCGGAAATATTCAGACTATTTGAGCACCATTTTTAATCGAACTAGGGCATAATTCGCTCCTCACAGCGTCGAAGCCAACACTTTCTGCCGCACAGTATTAATCCTTCAAGTTGCAGGGGATGTGTACGGGGCACTGCAGTCATTCGCCGGTCGCGCCATTGATTTATCTTGAGTTGAACACCAAACGTATGAATGTATCCATCGAAACACTGACAGGCCTTGAGCGGCGTCTTACGATCGCTATCGATAGCGACACTTTTGAGCAGCAGATCACTGCTCGCCTGCAATCAGCAAAAGGGCAGGTAAAGCTGCCTGGGTTCAGAGCAGGCAAAGTACCGATGAAAGAAGTCAGACGCCGATTTGGTGACGCTGTGCGTTCCGAAGTGGCTGGCGAGATGATGCAAAGCAGCTTCATGACCGCGGTTCAACAAGAGGATATGAATCCAGCTAGTTCGCCAAAGCTTGATGTGGTCAAAATGGATCCGGGTATCGACTTTGAATTTACTGCAACCTTTGACGTGTTTCCAAAGATCGAATTGGTCAATTTCGACCGCGTAGCGATTAAGCGGCCCTCGGCGGAGATAGAAGACAGCGACCTACAAGACATGATTGGCAGATTGCGCGATCAGCACGCGACTCAGGAGCCAGCCGTGCGCCCTGCACAGGAAGGAGATCAGGTGAAGGTCGATTTCACTGGCGAGCTGGATGGCGGGCGTGTCGAGGAGGCTTGTGGTGAGGGTATGACCTTTACAATAGGCCAGGGGCAGATGATTGATGATTTTGACAAAGGTGTCATCGGCCTTGGCGCTGGAGAAGAAGCATCGTTTAATGCTGCGTTTCCCGAGGATTACCGCGCTGAGGAGCTGCAGGGTAAAACCGTGCAATTTTCCGTGAAGATGGTTGAGGTCAACGAGCCCGTGATCAATCTTGTGATCGACACCAGCAAGCGTGAAGCGTGCGCGTCCAGCAGACGTGACAGCGTCAATGAGACGCGCAGTTGTGGTTGCGGACAACAACGACGACAAGCGATCGCGCACCGATGCGGCCTCTTCAAACCTTTGCTGCGCGGCGAGGCTCCGCATCTGCTCGGTGAGCGCATCGATGACATGGTCACTTTCACCCTGCATCGCAAGAGCGACACCCTCGACT
>CAJWZG010000244.1 GCA_913049565.1 uncultured Gammaproteobacteria bacterium | reverse complement strand
GGCAGTGATGCCTATTTCTCAACGGACTTTGCGATGGTTTGGGAGCAGTACTGTACGGGTATCAAGCAAGAGGTGTTTAACTCCCAGATTCAGGCCCACTTCGCCGTTGAAGACGGGGCGCAGGCACATCGGCTCGTCGAATCTGGTCAGAACCTTGGGCGACTGGTACTGCATCACGCGGATTAACCCGGTGTCTTACGAGCAGGCGAAGTCGCAAGCGACCGAGCTATCCATTGCTCAGCCAATCACTCCCTGCCGCGCCAGATCTTGTATCTGCTCGATGCTAAGCCCCAGGTCGGAGAGTATTTCAACGGTGTGGTCGCCAAGGTCTGCAGAGGGCTCTATTCGAGGCCGAGCCGTGTTGCTGAAACGCACCGGGTTTCTCGGCTGCCGCATGGCACCACCTCTGGGGTGATCGACGTCGAGCAATATTTGAGAAGCCAGCACCTGAGGATCGTCTACCACATCGGCCCGCGTATTGACCCTGCCGGCAGGTATCTCGTTGTAAGCCAGCAACTCCATCAATTCATCCGTCGAGTATTGCCGACAGTCCGCGCCCAAGTAACCCGACACCACAGCTCCATCGGCGGTTTCGCTAATACCGCAAACATCCGCCAGATCACCCGCGTACTGAACCCCCTGACCTTTAAAGGAATAGTTCCACATCAACTCTGGCCAGTTGAAATATACGGCCGCGTCGAGCATCGAGAGCTGCACATGCTGCCCACCCGCGCCGCGCTCACGTGCAAGCAGCGCCGCCGTCATAGCCTGAGCCGCAGTCAGCGCAGTGACCTTGTCATAGATAATTGAGCGCACCATTTGCAGCGCCGAGCCAGAGGGTTGTTCCTTTGCTGTTGGATCGCCGGGGTTCATGTTTACCGGCGACATACCCTGAACATCCAAAATGCCGCTAAGCGCTTGAATCACGTAATCGTAGGTTTTTTGCTCGGCATAGGGCCCCACTTCGCCCATCCCGTTTATCGATGCATAGATTAGATTTGGGCAGCTTGCGCGCAGTGATTCGTAATCCAAACCCAATCGCGCCATCTTTCCCGGCCGGTAGTTTTGCAGCAGCACATCGGCGTTCCGTGCTAACTGTTTCACCAATTCCTGGCCCTGTACATGCTTTAGATTGATGGCAATAGACCGTTTGTTGCGATTGATCATTGCGTAGATCGAGGCCAAGCCATTGCGTGAGGCACCCAGCCCACGAATGCCATCACCCCATCCCGGCGGCTCAATCTTGATCACGTCGGCGCCTTGATCCGCTAACACGACAGCTGCCATCGGGCCGGATACGACCGACGACAGGTCGAGAATACGAAAACCACTGAGAGGGCCATCATTGCTGGAATCATTGCCGGAATCAGTAGTGCCTTGAGGTATGTCGTTTAGGGATTCTGACATTTAGGTCTCATCACTTAGTTGACGCAAAGATCTTCCATGCCAGAGTATGCAGCAACGGTTTCACAGTTTCGCAATAAATCGGGTTGGCTCACATTCACGCACTTTGAACTCAGGTTGCGAGGGCTTAAATTAACAAAACTGAAGTTAATCTTCGCCCTATCGCGAACTCAACCATGGTACCCAAAATGTCTTACTCGAAGCGTCATACGACCCTTATCAAAACGCTCCCCTTGGCGATATTAGTCACTCTTACACTTTCAGCTTGCTCACCAAGCTCGGAAATCGCCGAGCAAGACATAGGCAAGCCCGCACAGTCTCTGACCGAGTGGCTCGATGCCCAGTACGAAGAGGAGCTGTTGTTTTCGCCCATCGATTTGACGTTTTTGGGTCGTAAAGAGCTCAACAGTGAAATCGACCCCGTTACCTACGCCGCATTCGCCGAGCAGTTAGCCTGGAAAAAATCCTCTGTTGAGCAAATGTTGGCTTTGTACAAGCGAGCAGAACTGACCCAAGACGAGCGCTTGTCGTTTGATTTATGGGATTACCAACTAAAGCGGATGCAAGAAAGCGAACAGTTTTTCTATGACGGCTTGGTGTTTGATCAAATGAACGGAATTCAAAGTTTATTGCCGACGTTCCTGATCAACTTTCACCGCGTCGAAACCGCAGACGATATGCGCGCCTATATCGAGCGGGTGAAAGCCGTGGCGCCGCGAATGCAAGAAGCCATCGATAACGCTACACAAGGTGCGAATAAGGGTGTGGTATCGCAATCCTTCGCCCTTGACGGCACCATCGAGCAAGCCCGAAGCATTATTACTGGCCAACCATTCAACAGTAATGCAGAAACCAACAGCGATTTGTGGGCTGACATGCTGCAGGAGATACAGACCCTCGCTGATTCTGGAGCTATCGATGAAGCCACTGTTAAACAGCTAACTGAGCAGGGCAAAGATGCCTTGATCAGTGATCTGCAACCAGCCTATGAAGGCATTATCCAATGGGCCGAGAACGCCAAAGACCGGGCTCCAGCTGTTGCTACAGGCGTTGGCAGCCAGCCGGGTGGGGCGGCCTACTACGAATATCGTTTGCGCAACCAAACGACCACTGACCTCACGCCAGGCGAGATTCACCAAATTGGCCTTAATGAGGTAGCACGTCTACGCAAAGAGATGGAGGCGGTCAAAGATCAAGTGGGGTTCGAGGGCACCTTGCAGCAATTCTTCGAATACGTACGCAGTGGCCCATGGAATTACTATCCAGATACCGACGAGGGGCGGCAGGCATATATCGACGATGCCACAGCCGCAATTGAAGGTATCAAATCGGAACTGCCCAACTACTTCGGGCTGTTGCCTAAAGCAGACTTAGTCGTCAGGCGTGTAGAGCCCTTCCGCGAGCGCGATGGGGCTGCCCAACACTATTACCCGGGCACCCCGGACGGTTCGCGGTCTGGCACTTACTATGCTCACCTTTCGGACATGACTGCGATGCCCAAAAATCAGCTCGAAGTCATTGCCTACCATGAGGGATTGCCCGGGCATCACATGCAAATTTCCATTGCCCAAGAGCTAGAGGGCGTACCCCAATTTCGTACCCAAGCACGGTTTACCGCCTACTCAGAAGGGTGGGGCCTTTACTCCGAATATCTGGCTAAAGAAATGCCCGGCACCTATACCGATCCGTTTCAGAATTTCGGTCGTCTTACGGGTGAAATATGGCGAGCGATTCGTCTCGTCGTAGATACGGGTTTGCATGCCAAGGGCTGGACCGAGCAAGAAGCCATTGACTATTTTGCGGCCAACTCGCCGGAACCACTGGAAAGTATTCGGTCAGAAATTCAGCGTTATATTGTCATGCCAGGACAGGCCACCACCTACAAAATTGGCATGCTGAAAATTCTAGAGCTGCGCACCAGAGCCAAGAAGGCACTGGGTGAGCAATTCGATATTCGAACCTTCCATGACGTTATTCTAGGGGGAGGCGCGCTACCCCTGCCCTTGCTCGACAGAAAGGTTACCGAGTGGATCGACTCTTACTAACGCGAACTAAGAGCCGTAAGGCATCAAAAGCCGCCTCAATAACGGTCAGCACCTCTCTTTTCCTTATGAATGTTATGTTGTAACATCTGCG
>CAJWZG010000243.1 GCA_913049565.1 uncultured Gammaproteobacteria bacterium | reverse complement strand
ATTGACCGTAACCCATGGCACCTGCATAGGAGCCTTTCATACTGAGCGGATTCTTACCTTCTTCTCTCGACAACAAGAAGTGTTGGGTGAGCTGACCCCGAAAAAATTTCGCGCGGGGCGGGTAATCAAACGCAAGCGTGCTCAGGGCCTCAACAACGCCAAAATTTCCGGTTACCCGTCCGTAACGAGTTTCAACACCTATAATGGCCACGATGATTTCCGGGGGCACACCATACGTTGCTTCGGCTCGTTCAAGCGCTGCTCGATTGTCTTGCCAAAAGGTCACGCCTTGGCTCACTCTCGGCTCATCTACCAGAATTTTCCGGTATTCGTGCCAGACCAGACGACGCTCAGCTGGCCGCGACATCAGTTCGATAATGCGATCTTGACGATTGGCCCGAGAAAAGACGTCTTCCAATGCTGTCCGCGAAAACTGATGTGTTTGCACGAGTTCATCAATGTAGGCCCGCACTTCTGGACGCTGGACATACGGTTCATTGGCGATACAAAGACCCGCCTCGCAGAAGACCCAGTTCGAATTTTGCGAGCCATACGGTTTTCCGCCAAGCTAGGATTTACCATTTCTGCCGACATCTTGTCTTCGGTAAAAAATACGGCAAAACGCTTAGAAGCGATTCCCCCCGCGCGGCTCTTCGATGAATTTCTAAAACTGTTCGTCAGTGGATACGCCGAGACAGTATGGCGGCAGCTGCGGGAAACACCCTTGGCGAACGCACTCTTCCCATCCTGTGATCCGATGAGTCCCCTGGCCCTCGCTGCGATGCGTAACACCGATGACCGCATATTCAACGGCGCATCGATCACCCCCGGATTCTTGGTCGCTGTCCTACTCTGGGACGACTTTAAGGCGCGTAATGACGTGCGGCATTCAGACGACGATGACCCTGCTTTTGCTGCCCTGAAAAGCCAGCAATCATCCATCGCCATACCGCGCCGCTTCGGCACATTTGCTCGGGAAGTTTGGACCATCCAAGAGCGACTGCATAAACGCAATGTGCGATCGCTGGATCGTTTGGTGACGCACAAGCGGTTCAGGGCGGGTTACGACTTTCTCTGCCTGCAAGCAGAATCCGATGAATCGGTTCGCGCTTGTGCGGATTGGTGGACCGATTTTCAAAATGCCAATGATTCCGAGCGCGAAGCCCTGATCGGTCAGTTACCGAAAACCCCACGGAAAAGGAATCGCGGTAGGAACAGACGTAAGGCATCGACGCAAAACAGCGCTTCAACGGGTCCGGGTTGAATCGCGAAGCCTACACGCCCATAGTCTTACTAGTTCGATTCGCCCGCTTTACGTCAGAGTAATTCTTGTGTCTATGCCCCAAACCACAGTCCCAGAAGCGCCCATCGACTCATGCGCAGCAGATACCGCCAATCTACATACCCGAATAGAGGCGGCCAAACAGGCGAATACTCTACCCCACTACTTGGCAATTGAAGGCCCCATTGGCGTTGGCAAAACCACTTTGGCGCGAAAACTTGCCGACGTGCTGAATTATCCACTCATGCTGGAACCGGTCACTGAGAACCCGTTCCTTGATCGGTTTTATGCCGAGGGAGCCAGTCAGGCACTGCCCACCCAGCTGTTCTTTCTGTTGCACAGAGCACGACAGGTGGCTGACATGCCAGGCAACGATCTCCTAGATCGCATACTGATCGCCGACTTCATGATCGAAAAGGACGATTTATTTGCGCGGTTAACCTTGGATAACGAAGAACTGGAGCTGTATCAACAGATACACAAAAGCCTGAAAATCGAACCGCCAAAGCCCGATTTGGTCATCTATCTGCAAGCTCCCGCGCAAGTGCTTCAACAGCGTGTTTTTGGGCGCGGTTTGGATTTTGAAAGTTCAATTGATGTTGAGTACTTAGATGCGCTTGCCGACGGCTATGCCGAGTTCTTTCACTACTATGGTCAGGCACCGGTGCTAATCGTCAATGCCGCGGAAATTGACTTTGCAAACAATCACCACCATTTCAATGCGCTGTTAGAACAAATACTAAAAATGGAGGGAACACGACAGTTCTTCAATCCAAACCCCACTCTGCTATAGGTTAAACCCGTGCCAAACACGCCAGAACACTGGGCCGCTCTCAACACGTCAGCCCACCGAATCGATAAAATCTCCAGTGAGCAGCTACTCGAAGATAAGGCTAGAAACCAAGCGTTACGTCTCAACCTCGCTGGTTGCCACTTTGATTTCACCCGCCAACGCGTTGACGGCCAAATTCTCAACGAATTGCATGACCTCGCTCGCCGCGCGGACATGTCGGCAAGGCGCGATGCGATGTTCGCAGGCGAGAAGATCAACACGTCCGAGAATCGAGAGGTGCTTCACAGCGTGTTACGCGATGGAGCACCCAATGCCCCAGACCGATACAGACAAGATGTGGCACAAACCAAGAAATTACTTTTTGCCGCGGTAGACGATATCCGCAGCGGTAAATGGCGAGGATTCACCAACAAAGCCATCAAAGACGTCGTTCACATCGGCATTGGCGGTTCACATTTGGGTCCAGAGCTTGTCGTGAACGCTCTTGCCCATCTGCCGGGCAGCGAAAACGCACCGAATATTCACTTTGTGGCGAATATCGACGCCAACGACATCAACACCGCCCTCCTCGGGCTTAACCCTGAAACCACCCTGTTCGTTGTGGTTTCGAAGTCTTTCGGCACGCTGGAAACGCAAATAAACGCGACGACCGCGCGCAGTTGGTTTCTTGAAAGAACCTGCAATCCCGAGGCGATAGGCCAGCACTTTATTGGTGTGACCACAAATCTGGAGGCCGCCGTACAGTTTGGGCTGGAAGCTCGCAATATATTCCCTCTTTGGGACTGGGTCGGGGGACGCTTTTCCCTGTGGTCTGCTGTAGGCCTACCCATCATGTTGCAAATCGGTACCACCGCATTCGAGCAACTGCTGGTCGGGGCCAAGCAGGCAGACGAACACTTCGTTAACGCCCCCGCTGAACAAAACATTCCGCTGCTGTCCGCGCTTATGGCAACCTGGAATACTACGGCTCTGAACTGCGACAGCCTTGCAGTGCTCAGTTACGACCAACGGCTTGCACTGCTGCCTGACTTTTTGCAGCAGCTGGAAATGGAGAGCAATGGCAAGTCGGTGGATCGGAACGGTGAGCGCTTAAATTATCGCACCATGCAAATCTTATGGGGAGGCTGCGGGACAAACGGTCAGCACGCATACCACCAGTTACTGCATCAGGGCACCAGCCGTTTCGCAGCCGATTTCATCATGGTTGCCGGCGATTCTTTGAAACACAAAGAGCACCATCAATGGTTACTTGCCAACGGCATTGCACAAGGTCAGGCAATGACCTTGGGACACCAACCGACCTCGCCCAGCGAGCAGCATAAGCTCGTCATCGGACAACACCCATCAACCAGCATCGTGCTGGATGAGCTCGGCCCCATCCAACTGGGTTGCTTGCTGGCTATCTACGAGCACAAGGTGTTTTGTCAGGGTGTGCTTTGGAATATAAACTCCTTTGATCAGTGGGG
>CAJWZG010000242.1 GCA_913049565.1 uncultured Gammaproteobacteria bacterium | reverse complement strand
GGCGGTGCCTTGTGCAAATGATCCCATGGAACCGCCGGTCTCAGCGTCCTCTAGACCGTCGGTGAACAGCGAATCCTGCATGTTGGCGTGCCCCATGCGCAGTCCGCCACGGGCCTTGGGCAGCAGATAGGGTGCATTGCTCATGCTTTCCATACCACCGGCGACGACGGTATCGGCACTGCCTGCCGCGATCAGATCCATCGCCATCATGGTGGCTTTCATACCTGAGCCACAGACCTTGTTCAGCGTTGTCGCAGCGACACCGTCGGGCATATCTGCCATCCGCATGGCTTGTCGCGCCGGTGCTTGCTTCAGTCCAGCACTGACTACGTTGCCCATGATGACCTCGTTGACTTCGCTGGCCTCAGCCCCGGCGTTGGTCAGTGCACCTTGAATGGCGTGAGCGCCAAGTGCTGGGGCACTTTGCTTGGCTAAACTGCCTTGAAAGCTGCCAATTGGCGTGCGGGCTGCACCGAGAATGTAGATGGATTCGCTCATGAATTTACTCCTGCATGGAACGTCGCGGCTTTGGGTAGACAGTGTACTGGCGCAAAGAGCCTTCAGCCAGCATCGGGCATGAAGTTATTGAACGGTTCGTGGTTAGCGCTCCAAGAAACGCGGGATGAGTTCGGCGAAGTTGCATGGTCGAAAGTCGATATCCAACTGATTTTTTAAGATTTTTTCCCAGCCCAGGGTTACGGCACCTGAGGATCCCGGTAGACTGAAAATGAGGGTGCCGTTCGCCAAGCCGCCCAGCGCGCGTGATTGAATCGTCGATGTGCCGATTTCGTCAAAGGACAATTGGCGAAACAATTCGCCAAACCCTTCGATGTGTTTGTCGAATAGGGGCGCTAGCGCTTCAGGTGTGCTGTCCCGGCCCGTAAAGCCTGTGCCGCCCGTGGTGATGATGGCTTGTACTTGAGAATCGGCAATCCACTGGGAAACCCGCGCGCGTATGGCGTAGACATCATCACGCACCAGTTGCCGGTCGGCTAGGTGATGGCCATCGGCGGCGAGAAAGCCAGCCAGCAAATCACCGGATTTGTCGTCGGCCAAGGACCGCGTATCTGAAATAGTGAGTAGTGCAACACGTATATCGGGCATGGGTTCAATTGCGAATGATCTAACAAGTGGCTAGAGTACCCGTATTTTCAGGACAGTCCAAAGTTGTGGCAAATCAAGTGATTGAAGGGGATCGCCTGTTCTTCATTGCGGAGAGCTTGGCGAAGGAATTTTCGTCGTTTCCCGATACCGATTTAGAGCAGAAGCCCGTACCGGGGTTACTCTCTCAGCGTGAAGTGAACCAGCTCAACGACAATATCGCCTCGCTCGATATTGATGCTTATGTCGAGCAGGTGATTGCGCCAGCAGAGGCCCAGGGCCGCAAATCCGCGCCGGAAATCGTCCGTCAGCTTGGGCGTATGCTCGAGGAAAAAAGCAGCGGCCCGTATTACCAAGCCATTTTGGAAATGGACTTCGGCGGGGGCCAAAGCCGTCAAATTGGCTTTATTGCGCAGGATCGAGCGACTGAGCTTGGCAGCTGGATGCCCCAGCATCACCTGATGGCGGTGGAGTTTGCCGAATACTGCTCTGCGCGCGTCTTACCCATCGTGACCTTTATGGATACTCCGGGAGCCGATGCGGGTGAAGAAGCGAACGCGAACAATCAGGCGCACAGCATTTCTCGGTTGATCACCGCAATGAGCAATGTGCATGTGCCGAACGTCGGTATTATTTTTGGTGTTGGCTATTCGGGTGGTGCCATTCCGCTGGCAGCCAGCAACCTGATTCTGTCGTTACGAGATGGCGTTTTTAGCACCATTCAACCTGCGGGACTGGCGAGTATCGCTCGTCGTTTAAATCTCTCGTGGCAAGAATGCGCAAAGTACGTGGGTGTTTCGGCGCCGGAGCTGCATGCCCAAGGCAATATTGACGCCATCGTCGATTACAGCCCGACGGATTCGCCTGAGAAAATTGAAAACCTGCGTTCTGCCATCGTCGGCAGCCTGATGAATATTGAGAGTCAGACCGCAGAGTTTGTTGCCGAAAACCCCTACATTCTTGACCACTATCGTCAAAGTCTGCTGCGGTATCTGAAGGAGCAAACCGAAGGAGATAAGCCCAAGGTTTCGAGCCCGATGCACTTCAGTGGCTCCAAGAACCCGACCGAATACCTGAACGTCTTTGGTATCGCCTACCGGTACCTGCGCTATTTGCGCGTTCGCAAGCGCATCAAGGCGACCAGCACAAAGCAATATGGACGTTTGGCACCCCAAGAGATGCCATCCGGCGAATTGCATATCCGGGCGGACCGAGAACGTCGTCAAACCTTTTTGTACTGGCTTCAGGACCCGGACAAGGTGGTTTACGACGACGGTCTGGCCAAGGCATGGCGCAACTATTTGGACAAGCGCCAAGCGATTAATGACGAGCGTGGTCGTATCGCAAAAATGATTTTTGGCGAGCCTAAGCAAAATTACGAGAATGCGCGTAACACGGTGATCTCGTCATTTGGTGCCTTTTTGTATAACCGCTGGAAGCGAGAAGCTGCCGGAAATTTAGCCGCACTGAAGGACTATCTGCAGGATGTAACCGATACACGTCAGATACTCCAGATCGAATCGGTGGCGTCTCCCCGTGACCTGCTCGCAGCCATCCGCAGCAACGAAGAATTGTTGGTCGTGTTGCGTCAGCATTTCTCCTACCAAGGCCGAAAGTTACTGAGTGAGGACAGTGCCTCGGAAAGCTATGTAGCGAAGCAGCTCATGGCGGAACTGAATATGATGATTACCGGTCTCCGCTTGGACGGTGCCGATGGCGCAACGGATATTCAGGCCAATAGAGCCTATTTGTCTGCTGCGCTACCCGAGTTTATTCCTGTCTTAGTAGACCGCACTGTGCCCGTCGCGATTGCCGATATGAATGTGTTGGATGTGCTGCTCCACGAAGACCTGCGGCAAGATTTTGTTCGCGAGTGCGAAAACCTACTGCTGTTCGATGGGGTTTACGATCAGGCGTTGGCGCGTCTTGAAAGTGTCGCCCAAGAAGCTCAGGCATCCCAATCACTGTCGGAAGCCTCTCTCGGCGAGTTTTTGCAGGCATCCCTGTCTTCGGCTGCGCCGGAAGATGATCTGGGTGTTCATCAAGCCCAGTTATTTGATTGGTATCAGCGCGTCTCTAAGATGCCCAAGAGCGGGGTGTTCTTTCAAACCGTTGGCGAGTGGAAAAAACTCAGCTTTACCCATCTGTCCGACGCGTTGTTTGTGGTGGTGACGTACCTGTTCACCACGCTGCTGCAAAGCTATGTTGCCTCGCAGTCAGACGGCAAGACCTATCAGGGCAAGATTGCACCGCGCAATATCGGTCGGCGTAAGGATTTCTGGAACCGATTGGACATGGCCTATAATGATCTGCAGATTCAGCGGGTTTTGCGCGATGTTAAAGCGACCACGACATTTACCTATCAAGACATCGTCGAGCGGTACTTCGATAATTGGGAAAGTCGGTACGACGATTTGCTCAGTTCCGATCCCTGTTCCTTTCCCGGTTTTCGATTGTCCATTGAAGGGGCATTGAATAAGAATCTCCCACCCTGCGGCGTCGTAACCGGTATCGCAGACTTCAAGAATGAATCCAAAACCCGTGTGGGTGTCGTGATTTCCAACGTTCAGTTCC
>CAJWZG010000241.1 GCA_913049565.1 uncultured Gammaproteobacteria bacterium | reverse complement strand
GTAATCTCTCGTATCCCAAGGCTGACCAAGTAATGGGGCAAGTTGCGAAAACTGCCCAGATTCCGGTGGGATTGTCGGCCGGAATGGGCATCATCCCGTTCTGGACCACCGATATTTCCGGCTATTGCGGCGAAGTGAAAGACTATCCCGCGATGTCCGAATTGTATGTACGGTGGATGCAGTTTGGCATCTTTACCCCGCTAAGCCGTGCGCACCATGAAGGCAGCAATGCGGTAGAGCCATGGCTGTTTGGCAAAGAGGCGGAGGACATTTCAAGAAACGTCATCGAAATGAAGTACTCCGTCAAACTCACGCATCTGTCGATGTGACTGACCGCGAATGGTCGGTTTCCGAAAACCGCCAGATAGAGACATTGGATTTTGAGCGGAACGATCGCCTTGCCGAGCTTGAAAGTGTCACCGTGAGTCTTGACACCTGCTTGAGTGAAGCTGCTGAAGTACGACGCAACATGCGACGGAACAAGGTGAGTACAAGCAAAGGTTCAGACGCAAAAACTGACTGGTTTCCAGAATACGAGGAATCAGCCAGGAGCAACCGAGCATTACTGGTCAAGGAACTGGAAGATGTTGTACACCTGTTCCTTAAACCCTTGAGAGAGCATCTCGTCTGCTTCATCGAGAACGATTAGCTTTAGACCACTGTTTGAGAGCCGTTTTCTTCTCAGCATGTCGTGTACTCGCCCAGGACACCCAATCACAATCTGGGGCGGCTGGTTGCTGAGTTTGTCTATGTCTTCCTCTGTCGAAGTCCCACCGATAAGTAGCTGCGTTCTCAATCCCTCGAATTGCTGCCCCATTGAGTCGACCACGCTTTTTGTTTGCTGTGATAATTCGCGGGACTTTAGACTCAACGCACTCATCGGCATCCCGGTTGAGAGCAAAGGAGATGCCGCTGCCAGCGCTCGAGACTCCATGGCCTGCAAACCTTCTAGGGCCACTTCGGCTTCGTACAGCTGAGCCAACAAAGCATCGGTATCGTCGTGGACGTGGGTGGTGAGTTCCTGACGAAGTAAACGCAATTGTACAGCCAGACCGTGAGAACTCGCCTCAGGCAGCAAACACTGCGACAGTGATTCTGGCTGCGCCAACGCCAGCAGCAGTGGCTCACCGGACAACTCAAGTATCTCTCGCCCCTCCACTTTTACTTGATCAAGGATGACATGGAACCAGCGTCCTCGTGCGTTGGGTACCGGAGTCAACTGCACGCCCAGGCGGTTCAACGGCAGCAAACAGGCGCGCCACTGCTGCTGATCATCCAGTGCAATGCACAGCATCCGACCGGGCCAGAGGTTGTTTTGAACTCCCTCCGTGGACATCAGTAAGCCATCGGCCAAGGCCCGCTTCTCGCCAGACAATACAAAACTGTTGTCCTGCTTCTTAAGTCGCGTCGGTTCCTGAGTGGCCGCGTTCACAGGTTCTACCAAACCTAGGCACCAATGCACCTGAAAAGAGGCGATCTCTGCCAGCAACGAAGAGCGCTGCAATGGACTAGCGTGAGACATCAGTAACGGCGCAATGGCAGACATCGCCAGCGTGTTAATGGGCGGAGTGCGCGCTTGATGGCAAAGCATTTGCCACTGGTAAAGTCGTTGTGCGGGCCAATTCAAACCACCTAATGCCTCTGGCCAGTGCGGTACCGACCAAGCCGTTTCAGCTAACCCCTCAAACCATCGGCTGCTCGCCAAATGTAAAGAGCCTGCCTGATCCAAGCGCGTAGCATCAGTCCAATGCGCTTCAATAAAACCCTGCGCGTGGTGTTGCCAATCTGATTCGTTCATAGTGCTCAACATTACAACCTTAGCGCGGCAAAAGTACGGCGCACGCGCTGCTACTGGTGATGCCAACTGCTAAGAACACGCGTGTCGGCTTGTTTTTAAATACCCGCTGGCCACATTTTAGTCGTGGATAATCCCTAGTTTGCAGGGCAACATACAAAACGCCCGCACTCAAAGAGAGGGGAGACTCTTGGACTACAGCACTATTTTATACGATGTCGAAGAAGGCATTCTAACTATCACCTTAAATCGCCCTGAAGCCCTGAATTCGTTTACGAACGATATGCTGATGGAGTTGATCGATGCTTGTGATCGCGCGGACGCCGATGACGACATCAGCGCCATAATTGTCACCGGGGCAGGTCGAGGCTTCTGCGCCGGGGCCGACCTTTCGCGTGGTGCGTCTACCTTTGACTCGGGTCGCAGAGAAGATAAGCACGAGGGCATCAATCAAGACGGTGGCGGTCGCCTTACACTGCGATTTTACGAGCTCAACAAGCCTATCATCGCGGCCATTAACGGAGCCGCTGTCGGCGTAGGCGTGACGATGACTTTGGCAATGGACATACGCCTGGCATCCACGGCCGCTAAATTCGGCTTTGTTTTTGCACGTCGCGGCATCGTACCGGAAGCATGTTCCAGCTATTTCTTACCCCGAGCGGTTGGCATCAGCCAAGCCCTTGAGTGGTGTTATTCGGGCAGGGTGTTTCCGGCGCAAGAAGCGATGGATGGCGGCCTGCTACGCAGTTTGCACGAACCCGAGGATTTGCTGCCCGCCGCGCGTGCGATTGCCGAAGATATCCGCGATAACGCAGCACCGGTTTCAGTGGCGCTGACCCGGCATATGATGTGGAAAATGCTCGGAGCCGATCATCCGATGGAAGCCCACAAAATTGACTCCCGAGGCATTCACTACCGCGGCAAGTCTGAGGACTCTAAAGAAGGTGTGACCGCATTCTTGGAAAAACGCGACGCGCGTTTTCCGAACAAAGTTTCAACAGATCTGCCTGAGTTCTACCCATGGTGGGAAGAACCCGGTTTCAAGTAAAATACTGTCATGCCACGTATAAGCGTAACCTAACAGGAGCAACCCATGCCTGATCCCGATATCGCGCAAAAAAGCCCGTACCCCGTTGAAGTGGTCGAAGGCAAAAAGTACTTTTGGTGTTCCTGTGGCAAAAGTGGACGTCAGCCATTTTGCGATGGCTCCCATGAGGGCACCGATTTCTTGCCTCAAACCTATACGGCTCCATCGAGCAGAACGCTGTATTTCTGCGGCTGCAAACACACTAAGGGCGCGCCGCTCTGTGACGGGGCCCACAACGCTCTGTAATCACAGCGGCAGTTGCTAATCTACGACAAGTACAAAGACTATGTTCGCAAAGCTCTTTAAAAACAGTGATGCCTTTGACCCTGCCGATATGGCGGCCCTGCCTGATTTGGAGGCGTCCGAACAGTTGGTGCTGCTGAATCGATACCTGTCTTATCGCAAAGACCATACAGGCCCGAGCAATGATAACGGCCCGATTCATCAACTGCTTGACAGCTTATCGGACAAAGCCGTCGATGCAGGAGGACTGAGTCTCGAGGTCGCCAATCGCGCTTTATCGGCTATCGACGACATTGCCGCGCTGGCTAGGCTATTAGAGCGCCCCACCTTGGGTGGCCTGGCGGCCAAGCGTTTATGCAAGTTGGTTCCTCTGGAGTCTACTCACGAAGTAAACCAGCACCCGCGTCTCTTTCAGGCGCGATTGCAGGTAGCAACCGCCTCAGATATTGAGCCGCTGAGCAAGCAGGTCACTACGGCAGAGCAAGCGGCTTGGTTGGTTATTCGAGCGGGCGCCGAAACGAAGCAACAGCTGATGAAGATGCCTCTACTG
>CAJWZG010000240.1 GCA_913049565.1 uncultured Gammaproteobacteria bacterium | reverse complement strand
GTCCTCTCCTGGGCACCATTGGTTTCCTTCAACCTTTGTTAATCCATCGTTGGGACGATGGCTGCCGCGGTTAGTCTTGCTTCTTTTGCTTCACTATCTCTTGTCTCTCGCCTCGCCCGTCACCACTTAGCAACAGTACAGCCGCAAACAGTCTCACGCCATCTAAACCATCATCTGTTGTTAGCCTAAAGCCAAGGCTTTGGGGGACGACTTCCCTCCGGGAACAAAGGCACCGTACAGCGACTAGTCTTACGATTTCGCGTTCCAACGTGTAGAACCACCGTTATCCCATCTAACGGCTCGCTTGTGCCGTCACTACCAACCAGTTTTTACTCGTGTTTTTGCTATTTTTTTTCACCTAACCGTTAGGTAAAGTTGATCTATAGATGATGGAGAGAAACCATGTTTATGAGAAAAGAAGATCCACAATGGGATAAAGGTATCGCCCATTTGCGAGGCTATCGCAAAATGAACGGGGATGCCGAGATACCGTTGATGTACCGAACTCCCAACGGATTCCCTTTGGGTCACTGGTTACATGGACAGAAACGGTTGGGTAAGCGCCTCGACCCAAAGCGGCAGGAACAACTGAAGAGCTGCGGCGTGGTTATTAGCTAGCACTCATGTTGGCTCGACAGTACGCTTCACCTAGACATTGTCCCAAGGCTAGTCTGCCGCGGCGACTTTGAAAAATAGGGCGGATCAAAGGAGTTAGCCGACTATTTTCTGGCGTAGACAGCAGATTAGCCGTTTTACCTTGATTGATAACTTTGGCCAGCAATCAAAGGCTGGACCGGAATAAGGGATTACCTATAGTTTTGGGCGAAGCTGTAACTACCCGATGACGGCAATTCACGTCACACTCTTCCTTATGATTATCATCATTTGGGGCGTCACCGGCTCAGGTAAGACAACCATAAGCCGCGCGCTTGGGAACAGTCTCAGGTGCCCGGTTTTTGATGCAGACAACTTTCACCCAGAGAAAAACATCCAAAAAATGCGGGCGGGTATGCCTTTGAACGACGAAGATCGCTATCCTTGGCTTCAGCGGCTCAGAGTGTTGGTTGACAGTTACACAGATGAGGACGTTGCTGTGCTGGCTTGCTCGGCACTGAAGGCGTCCTACCGCAAGATGCTTGGGTTTGGACAGCCCCATGTTCGTAGCTTTTTACTCTTTGGCAGCGATACATTAATTGCGGAGCGATTGGCGCGGCGCGACAACCATTTCATGCCCTCGAGCCTACTACCCAGTCAGATGCAGTTACTTGAGCTTGAACACGACGGATTGACTTTGAATGCAGAGCGCACCCCAGAACAGCTAGTCAGCCAGATTTTGCGTAAGTTATCGATATGATGACAACGCATCCTTAGCCGGGCTCGCAAGTCAAACTGCCACATGCTGTGAATTTGGCATCAACGTTTTTCGAAATGAGGTATCGATGAGTAAACCAACTGCCCTAAATCTGCCCATGGTCGATCCGCTGCCGGAGGCCACAAAAAAGTACTTTGACGTATGCCAAGAAAAGTTAGGCATGATCCCCAACGTTTTGCAGGCCTACGCGTTTGATATCGACAAACTCAACGTTTTCACGGCCTTCTATAATGATATAATGCTCGCGCATAGTGGTCTGACGAAACTTGAGCGGGAAATGATTGCCGTGGTGGTATCTTCCATCAACCGCTGCTTTTACTGCCTTACCGCGCACGGTGCAGCTGTGCGCGAATTGTCCAATGACCCAGTGCTCGGAGAGCAGCTGGTGATGAATTACAAAGTCGCAAATCTATCTTCGAAACAAAAGGCCATGCTTGATTTTGCTGCGCTGCTGACCTCAGCCAGCTCGACAGTTGAGGAGTCTCACCGACAAGGTCTGCGCGATCACGGTTTCAGCGACCGAGACATTTGGGATATCACCAGCGTTGCCGCATTTTTCAATATGACCAATCGTGTTGCTAGTGGTACGGCCATGGTGCCCAACGAGGCTTATCACAGCCAAGCGAGGTAATCACGGTAGGCGGATCGATCGCGCCCCTATTTTGACGCAGCCAAGGCAACCATTTCATCTTGCGTTCACCTGGCATTTGGAATCTTGGATCTTTTACAGAGAGTCCACTATGTCTCGATTGATTTACTCATTGGGTGCGGCGTGGTTGTTGGCAAGCTCGGGCATAGCTCAGGCTATTGAGTCACTAGCTTTCAAGGTTGTCGACTCGCAACAGAATGTCGAAATACGGCAATATGCTGAGCACATGCTAGCCACCGTTCGAGTTAGCGCTGAATTTGGTGAAGCCGGCAGCCAAGCGTTTAGGCCGTTGTTCAATTACATCAGCGGCGAAAACGCAGGCGAAGAGAAAATCGCCATGACGGCGCCAGTTCTGCAACAGCTAGATACCCAATCAGACCAATGGTTGGTATCGTTTGTAATGCCTAGCGAATTTGACGACACCTCCTTACCGGTGCCTTCCTCTGACATAGTCAGCGTGTCAATGCAGCCCTCACTACTGATGGCAGCACTGCAATACCGGGGCGGCTGGAGTCAGTCACGCTACGAGGAACACGAGCAGAAACTGATGAAAACTCTCGGTGATTTGCAGTTGAGCGCTTGCGGAGAGCCTCGATGGGCTAGGCATGACCCACCGTTTATGCCTTGGTTTATGCGCAAGAATGAAATCCTCATTCCGCTGTGCGAAACCTCAAGCAACGGCTGACCGGGTTACCAGGGTACAGACTCCCCATTCAAACTAAGAAACTGACCATTTTGTTCGGCAGTCAGTGACTCGATCAAACCTTTAAGCTGGATAGCGCATTGCGCGGCTGTTTGGACAGACGCCATACGGGCTTGAATAAAGTTCTGCGATAAGCCTGATAGCGTAGTGCCCGGGTGCACTGCCACCACCGCAGGCGCACTGCGCCAACGCCCGCATTCAATCGCCAAACAGCGCACCCCCATGTTCAAAGCGGCTTTGGACATTCTGTAGCCGTACCAACCCCCTAAGCGATTGTCCCCAATACTACCCACCTGTGCCGAGAGGAAGATGGCGCGCATGCCATTTGTGCGAAGCCGTGATGCAAGCGACGAGAAGACTGTTAACGGCCCTACTGCATTGACTTGATAGTCGTGTAGAAGTTTCTCGGATTGCAGCTGGCGCAGGGTCTTTTCCGGCCCACCGTGGCTGCCAGCAAGAATACCCGTACAGCAAATCCATCGATCGATCGGCTCTTCGATATATTCAGTCAGCTCGCCCATTGAAACTGGCTCAGTCAAGTCTAGTTGCAGCCACCGAACTTGCGGGCTAATGCTACTAACGATTCGGTGGTGCGTTGCATAAATCCGCTCAACCCCCGGATCTGCTAGATAACTTTCAACAAGCGCTTGGCCGATGCCGCCTCCGGCTCCTAAAATCATAATATTCATCGAAGCCCCTAACTTTTGTTCAACTTCACCCCCTACAACTTAACTAAAAGTTAGCCAACCGGGTGAATTTTCTGGATTTAGCCCGATAAGTCTAATTCACGGTTGACTTTTTCGCCATAAAAATAGATTTTAATTGGACAGAGATCGCTAAGGAGCTAAAAAATATGACTCAATCTAGACGAGACTTCATATATGCAGGCGTCGCTTTATGGGCTGCTTCACTTATCCCAGCCGTAAGCGTCGCGGCAGCGCCGCCGGAGCTGCAGGAAACGGACGGCATCGCGAT
>CAJWZG010000239.1 GCA_913049565.1 uncultured Gammaproteobacteria bacterium | reverse complement strand
CTGTTTGACGGAACCGGGCGCCGGTTCCGATGCAGCGGCCTTGCGCACCAGTGCCGCCTCCGATGGCGATTATTACGTTATCAATGGCAGCAAAGCTTTTATCTCTGGCGCTGGCGATACCGACGTTCTCGTCTTGATGCTTCGCACTGGCGATGCTGGGCCCAAGGGAGTCACTGCCATGTTGGTTCCCGCAGATACCGAGGGCGTTAGCTATGGCAAAAACGAACAGAAGATGGGATGGAATGCTCAGCCCACTCGAGCCATTACTTTCGACAATGTACGGCTACCGAAAAAATATCGACTCGGCGAAGAGGGACAAGGATTTTCTATCGCCATGGATGGGCTCGATGGCGGGCGTATCAACATCGCCACTTGTAGCGTTGGTACAGCGCAAAAAGCGTTAGAGGATGCGACAAGCTACGTGCAAGATCGAAATCAGTTTGGTCAGGCCATTGCCGATTTTCAGGCTACGCAGTTTGCGTTGTCTGACATGCTGACTGAGTTGGTCGCCGCACGTCAGATGATTCGGTTAGCGGCCAGCAAACTCGACAGTGGTGACGGCCAGGCGGGCACTTACTGCGCCATGGCCAAGCGCTTTGCTACCGATGCGGGTTTCAAAGTCTGTAACGACGCACTACAGCTACTGGGAGGTTACGGCTATCTCAAGGAGTACCCTATGGAGCGCTATGTGCGCGACACACGGGTACATCAAATTTTGGAAGGCACCAACCAGATTATGCGGGTCATCATTTCTCGCCGCATGCTGATGGCGGGTGCATTGGAGGTGATTCAATGAGCATCAGTTCATCCGACAAATTGAAAGTAGAGATCGTTGGCCATACGGCACTGATCACCATTGACAACCCCGGCGCAAATACTTGGGACACCGAGAGCCTGCCAGCGCTTACCAAGCTTGTGGTGGCACTTAACGCTGACAAAAGTATCTTTGCTCTGGTTATCACCGGCGCTGGAGAAAAATTCTTTTCCGCGGGTGCCGATCTGAATTTGTTCGCCGACGGCGATCCAGACAATGCGCGACAGATGGCCGAGTTCTTCGGCAAAGGCTTTGAATGCCTGGCGGATTTTCGTGGCGTTTCAATCGCCGCGATCAATGGCTTCGCCATGGGCGGTGGGCTGGAAGCCAGTCTCGCCTGCGATATCCGCATTGCGGAAGAGCAATCGCAGATGGCGCTTCCTGAGCCTAGGGTTGGCCTGCTGCCCTGTGCTGGCGGCACTCAACGCCTATCCTGGCTGGTTGGTGAGGGTTGGGCGAAGAAGATGATTCTGTGCGGCGAGCGGATTAATGCGGCCACTGCGCAGCGCATTGGGCTGGTCGAGGAAGTGGTTGAAAAAGGCGCAGCCAGAGAGAGAGCCCTAGCGCTCGCGGCCCAAGTTGCACAGCAAAGCCCTATATCGGTGACCTACTGCAAAGAGCTGATTCATCACGCGAGAAACAGCGCTGTTGCGCAAGCCCTGCCTTATGAGCGCCAACGGTTTGTCGACCTATTTAGCACAGAGGATCAGCGCGAGGGCGTTAACGCTTTTTTGGAAAAGCGCGACCCGGTGTGGAAAAACGCCTGAACCCATGGGTGCAACCTTGTGAGTCAACAAAAACGTCACCTACAGCCTTGTTCGCTCAAATATCTGGTACGCGGGGTCGATGCGGATCGATCTTCTCAACAAGACCTATCTGCCGAACTCAACGACATGCTGAACCATGTCACAGCAATCACCGTGCTGCCCGTGGTTGAGGGTTTTTCAGTCGAACTGGAATTCGACGACATCAAACCCTTCACCACTGTGAGCTTTGAACCCTACATTGCCGAGCATGTACTGGACGACGCCGTGCGTCTTCGTTGTTCGACCCAAGGCTCATACGAGATACAGTTGCTCAAGTCTCGCTTCTAGGCTCGGCTATTGGCTGACGATAAAATGATACCGAGATAGCGGCAAGAACGTACAAACACAAAAATGCCTCAAATGCGATGTCGTAAGAGCCGGTGATATCGAAAATCCAACCCGCAAATGGCACGCCAAGAATCTGAATCGGAAACATCGCCGGCCGCATCAGCCCGAGCACAGCCCCAAAGCGCTCACGTCCATAGGTTTTACCGACAATCGCGCCATGCATGGGCACAACGCCTCCTACGCCGAGACCAAACAGCCCTGCGCCAATCGAGAAGGTGAAATAATCCGCCGAGCTGTACATCACATACTGGCCGCTAAACTGAGCAAGAATCACCACCGCCATCACCCTGCGCACAGACAAGCGGTCGCTTAACCAGCCAAAGCTTAACTTGCCGATCACTCCAACCCCTGCGCACAAGGACATCACCAGGGAGGCCTCGACCAACGTGTATCCAAAATCCGTCAGACGCGGGATCATATGGGTCAGGGTCGCGCTCATGCAGCAAAACACCAATGAAAAAGTCAGCACGATCATGCGAAAGTTTTGCTGTTTGAAGAGTGCTAACAGGCGCAATTTTGGCGGGGGCTGACGTTCCAATGGAGCGGCGAGCGTCCCGTCACTCTGTCGCACTGGCAACGCGCCATCGGGTCGCATCCCCACATCTTCAGGTCGCGAGATAACCAATCGAAAAATCAGCGGCACCACGACTAAGAAGGTGAAACCACTGTAAATCAGGAAAGCCTGACGCCACCCATAGTTGCCAATCAGCTCTGCACTGATGTAGGGCATGACAACACCGGAGAGCGAAACGCCTGCCGCAGCGATGCCAAGGGCGGTGCCACGACGCTTGTCAAACCAGTTAGCCACAAGCTTGCTAGTCGCAAGGTTGCCCATGCTGCTGGCACCAAAGCCGACGAAAAGCCCGAGCACCAAGTAAAATTGAAGTTCGTTCTGCACAAAGGAAAGACCGAGAAAGCCTAGCGCCATGAACGTGGCCCCAACACCCATTACATTGCGAAGTGGATATTTATCGAGGGCTCGGCCGACATAGGGAGCAGCGATAGCGCCCACCAGACTTGTCACCGTCAAACCAATAGCCACACCCAATCGGGATCCACCAAAATCTGCAGCGATGGCTTTAAAAAAAACACCATAGGAGTAAAAAAAGAAACCAACAGCCACAAAGTCGATGCAAAATGCGACCAGTACCATCTTCCAACCGAGAAATGGTCTAGGTTCTGAGGCGAGAAACTGCTGCAAGTGTATGGCCGGAGGAGAAACGCGAATAGTCTAACACGCTATGTTACGGACAACGGAGAAACTGAAGGTATGGGTAAGAACATTATCGATGCAATGGACGAAATTTGCTTAGGCATGTCAGAAACCACCCAGTAATTAGCCGTGCCAGCCCAAATTTCGGAGTCGCGGACAAAACGTTTGCCATCTTGCAAATCAACCATCATGGCGACGGTCCAGTTGCTCTGTGGCTACACAGTCCTGCTGGAGCACAAACGTTTTACGTCTCCGAAAACGAGGACTATTACTTCGTCCCTCCCCATGTCGGCCCCAGCGGCTGGCTTGGCCTCAACCTGGATCGAGGTTTGGATTGGCAAGTTGTTTGCCTACGAATTCACGAAGCGTATTGCCATATCGCTCCAAAGCGGGCTCTCGCCCTGCAAAGCGAAGCACCGATCATTGAGCCGCCGACTGAGGGTGTTGATGCACAAGTGTTCGACCCTTTTCAGAAACCTGAAATCGCGGAGATTCAAAACCGTATACGAGACTTCTGCATGGCGT
>CAJWZG010000238.1 GCA_913049565.1 uncultured Gammaproteobacteria bacterium | reverse complement strand
GCTGCGACTAATCGGCCAGACGTGCTTGATCCAGCATTATTGCGTCCTGGGCGATTTGATCGACAAGTCGTGGTTGGGTTACCGGACATTCGTGGCCGCGAACAAATTACGAAAGTACACATGCGTAAAGTACCCGTGGCTGATGATGTTGATGCCAGCATTATCGCGAGAGGTACTCCAGGCTTTTCCGGCGCAGACCTCGCCAACTTGGTTAACGAGGCAGCGCTTTTTGCTGCCCGAGGCGGCAAGCGTCTGGTGAGCATGGAAGAGTTTGATAAGGCAAAAGACAAAATCATGATGGGCGCTGAGCGCAAATCTATGGTGATGTCAGAAAAAGAAAAGCGAAATACAGCATACCACGAGGCAGGACACGCGATTGTTGGTCGGCTGATGCCAGACCATGACCCAGTTTACAAAGTAACCATTATCCCGCGCGGCCGAGCGCTGGGCGTTACGATGTTTTTGCCCGAAGAAGATCGCTACAGTATGAGTGCTCAGGGCATTCGCTCACAGATTTCGAGTCTGTTTGGTGGGCGTATCGCAGAGGAAATCACTTTAGGGGCAGAGCACGTAACGACAGGTGCGTCGAACGATATCGAACGAGCTACCGGCCTCGCCAGAAGCATGGTTACCAAATGGGGGCTGTCTGAAAAACTGGGGCCACTGATGTATGACGAGGACGATGGAGAGGTCTTTCTTGGTATGTCTGCTGGGGCGAAACCCAAGGCGCATTCTCCTGAAACAGCGTTCGCTATCGATCAAGAGGTTCGTCAAATAGTCGACGATTGTTATCAGACCGCGAAAGGACTGCTTACTGACAACATCGACAAACTGCACACCATGGCAGATGCGTTGATGGAATTTGAGACACTTTCATCAGACCAACTTGACGACATCATGGCTGGCGGAAGGCCCCGTCACCCAACTGAACCCCCGTCGACCTCTGGTTCTGGAAAAACGGACTCCGAGCAAGGCTCACCTATCGGTGGCCCTGCCGAAGAAACGTAGATCGAATAAGCCGATTACCTCGTCGGTAAGACAACGTTCTCAAGGGCTCGACCTGACGTGCGGCAGGCGAGTAGTGCCGCTTAAGCACCCTCAGCTGATGGGAGTTTTGAATATTACCCCAGACTCTTTCTCCGATGGAGGAAGGCTTTTCGTCGAAGGAACGGTCAACTTAGACGCCGTACGCGATCAGGCGCAGTGCATGGTTGAAGCGGGAGCAGCGATTATCGATATCGGCGGAGAGAGTTCGCGTCCGGGTGCAGATGTTGTCAGCACAGCGGAAGAGCAGCGCCGAGTGTTGCCTGTAATTGAAGCACTCGCTGACCTAGACGTGGTGCTGTCGGTAGACACCTACCATGCAGCAACGGTGAGTGCTGCGATTCAATATGGCGCAGGCATGATCAATGATATTACCGCTGGGCGCGATCCAAATGTTATTGCAGCCGTCGCCGATTCGAACGTCGCCTACGCCCTGATGCATATGCAAGGCACCCCGCAAACCATGCAGCAAGCGCCGAGTTACGATGAGGTGGTACCTGAGATAGCCCGATACCTTCGCGAGCGCTTTTTACGCTGTCGGGCTGCTGGCATTGAAGCAACCCGCTTGCTGGTAGATCCCGGTTTTGGTTTTGGTAAGTCCTTGAACCATAACCTCGCGCTGCTTCGTCATCTAGCGGAGTTCCGAGTAGATGGCTGCCCGATATTGGTGGGCATGTCGCGTAAATCGATGATTGGCTCAATCACAGGTCAGCCAGTGGAGAACCGGCTGGCGGGAAGTCTCAGTGCAATGGCTATTGCCCTGGAAAATGGCGCGAACCTCGTGAGGGTGCATGACGTTGAGCAAAGCTTGGATGCACTTCGTGTCTGGATTGCCTATAGCTCTAGTGAGGGGTCGCAGTAAGGAACACTACTCTTCATAAGGTGGTTTTCTCCGCAACCCAATGTATTCTTTGCTGCCTTGTCGAGGGGCGGCCTACTCTGCGTATCCTCGATCTTCGTCGTAGACATCAGGTGGTGAATGGCACAAAAATATTTTGGAACGGACGGCATCCGAGGTTTAGTCGGTAAAGATCAGATTACCCCGGAATTCTGCCTAAGGCTGAGTTGGGCGATTGGCAAAGTGTTTGCAGACGACAGCCACCGCCCACATGTGCTGATTGGCAAAGACACCAGAATTTCAGGCTACATGCTTGAGTCTGTGTTGCAATCCGGCTTTGTCTCCGCAGGCGCGGACGTCAGTCTGCTGGGCCCTATACCTACACCTGCAATTGCTTACCTCACACGAGCCGTTAGTGCCGATGTCGGGGTGGTTATAAGCGCATCACACAATCCTTACTATGATAACGGCATCAAACTCTTCGATGGCAAGGGCAATAAGTTAGGTGATGCGGTAGAGCAGCGGATTGAGGCGATGATTGCGGCGAGCATGATCTGTGAAAGTTCGGAGAGCTTGGGTAAAGCCTCCAGGATAGGAGACGCAACGGGACGCTATTCAGAGTTTTGTAAGAATTCAGTTCCCCGAGATTTCAGTCTTCGTGGTATCAAGATCGTTCTCGATTGCGCCCATGGCGCTACCTACCAAGTCGCGCCAAAGGTATTTACCGAGTTAGGTGCAGATGTGGTGGTTATGGCCGCAGAGCCTGACGGCTTCAACATCAATAAACGCTGTGGTTCGACTCACCCTGAACAGCTTCAGCAACGGGTGGTCGAGGAGGCAGCAGATTTGGGTATTGCATTTGACGGTGACGGCGACCGACTGATGATGGTCGATGCAAGTGGCGCGCTTTTGGATGGCGACTACTTACTCTACGTGATCGCTCGAAGTCGACATGCGAAAGAAATGCTTACGGGCGGAGTTGTTGGCACGGTGATGTCGAACTTAGGTTTGGAGCGTGCGCTACAGGTGTTAGCCATTCCCTTTGTGCGCGCTAGGGTAGGTGACCGCTATATCATGGAAGCACTGCATCAACGTAAGTGGGAACTCGGGGGAGAGCCGTCTGGGCATATTCTTACTCTGGATTTATGCAGTACCGGCGATGCTATTGTCGCCGGGTTGCAAGTGTTGGTTGCCATGCAAGATGCCGACTTAAGTTTGCAAGACCTCGCGGCTGGTGTCGTCAAAGCGCCCCAGGTTCTGGTGAATGTTGATGTCTCTTCTCCCGAAGCGGTTGCTCAGGATCAAAACCTGATTAGCGCAATACGAAACCATGAAGACTTCATGGGTGAGCGAGGTCGTATACTGGTGCGACCTTCTGGCACGGAGCCGCTGTTGCGCATAATGGTCGAGGGCGAGGATGAGGCTGAAGTAACCCGGATTGCAGAGAATTTGGCTGACCAGGCTAGAAGCATAAAAGTGGCCTGATCCCGCGCTAGTGCTAATTCGAGGTATGGGCTAATGCTCGGCGCCTTATCCCAACTTATTCAAGGTAACTTATGAAACATGCCGTTGGCTTGTTAGCCTATCTGCGTGCGGATTGGCCGTTCGCCGCGGGCCGTACTCGGTTTTTCTATGGTTGGGTGATCGCGGCTTTATCGACGTTGGGTTTCTTGTTCAGCGTGCCCGGTCAAACGATGGGCATGGCTGTGTTCGCCGATGCATTCATATCGGTCACCGGCTTAAGCCGGACTGAACTTTCTTTTGCCTACATGATTGGCACAATTTGCAGCGCATTGTTCCTGACTCGGGCGGGAAGGTTATATGATCGATACGGTGCCCG
>CAJWZG010000237.1 GCA_913049565.1 uncultured Gammaproteobacteria bacterium | reverse complement strand
TCTCCGCGCTCAGAAATATTTTACTTTGACTTAGATCCATCGTGGAAAGAAAACCAGTTCAGGTTCAAGGTTGGGGACATATACTCCGACATGTTCGTCTTTTCTGCCAGTGCAGCTGAAATAACACGAGTCTTGGAAGACCAAGTTGGGAGCGGCCTGATTACCGTAAAAAAGATTGCCGAAGATAAGAACGCAGGAAACATTATCGGCAAAGAATTAAGAATTACGACAGATGCTAGCGATACCATAAGCAACGGCTTAGCAGATTTTTTAGCGGCTGAAGAAATGCATCGATTTACGGGCGCTTGGTGGTCGAAGTGCGAGCGATACTTGATTTACTGCCGCAATGATGACGGACCTGTGCGGGTTAGCCACCGAGTGGAGATTGACGGTAACGGCAGTCGCTCTATCGCACAACGCTACCCCTATGCCGGCGAAACCAACCCAACTGTGTCCTTACACATTTTTGACACACACACGAAAGACAATACTGAAATTTGGCGCACGAATGAGTCGTTAGGCAATGCGTACCTGGCGAGAGTGAATCCAGTGGAGGATGGTATTTGCATACAAATCCAAGATCGATTGCAGCAATCGCTTACCCTGTCGTTCTACCACTTTGATCAGCGTACATGGCAGGAACGATACCGAGAGGACTGTGATAGCTGGATCAATCTAACTGATGACTTTCACGAGCTCAGTGACGGTAGCTTGCTGTTCTCAACAGAAGCCGAGGATTCACGGAAAGCCATCCTCATAGCCCTAGACGGCGATACGCGTTTTCTGTCTGGGCCCAAGCACATTAACCAAATACACAAGGTTTCAGATGGATACGTGTTCGCGACTGGATGGGATCAAACTCCCATCGACAACCACTTTTTCGAAATCGCTTTAGACGGCTCAGGCTATCGCCAAATTACCAAGAAAGAAGGCGTGCACGATGTTGTAGTGCATTCTCGGCTGCCGCTTTTTATCGATCGCCTCACCAACCCAAAGACTCCAGCGAGGATTGCCGCATGCGAACAAGATAGTGACAGCGACGAGGTCATTTTCGAGGAGGTGATTACGTCAGCTCACCGCTACGCGCCATATGCCGAGAACCACGTGACAGCCCGGTTTGGCACGGTTGAATCGCAGGGACACCAACTGCATTACCGCTTAACTCCCCCCGTTAATGCGTCGAAAGATCACCCCACAATTGTCTATGTATATGGTGGCCCTGGGGCACAAAAAACCCGTCGAGATTGGGGAACCTTACTCGTGCAGCTATTTGCCCAGCGGGGGTACGGCGTGTTGGAGTTGGATAACAGAGGCTCAGCTAATCGCGGCCGTCGATTTGAAGCAGGCCTCTATAAAAGCATGGGAAAAATCGAAGTAGACGATCAATTGCTGGGTACGCAGATTCTTGCGGGTGAGAGTTGGGCGAACCCTGACCGTATCGGAGTGTTCGGTCACAGTTACGGTGGCTACATGACCCTAATGTGCCTTTGTCAGGCAGGTCACCGATTCAAAGCGGGTGCTGCAGTCGCGCCGGTGGCAGATTGGAGGCTATACGATTCTCACTATACGGAGCGGTTTATGGGGTTACCCGCCGAGAATAAAGGAGCCTATCACGACAGCAGCGTTATTACTCACCTCGCGCAGCTTGAAAGACCGTTATTGCTGATGCACGGCATGGCGGACGACAACGTGCTTTTCACCCACAGCACCATGTTGATGTCTGAACTGCAAAAACTAGGGAAACCGTTTGAACTGATGACTTATCCGGGAGCGAAACATTCGATGCAAGAAAGCCATATATCTATTCATCGATTTACCACGATTCTAAACTTCTTTGATCGCGTGCTCTGACGCCTATTCTTGCGCTACCGGCAATCTAGGCTAGACACCACAGCCAAAAAGCCGAACAAAGTTCCGACTTGTCTGCTCGCCCAATTGCTCTGCCGTAGTCTCTCTCAGCTCAGCGAGAAAGGCTGTTGTATGCGTAACAAAGGCCGGCTCATTAGGCTTGCCGCGTTTTGGCACGGGCGCCAAGAAAGGTGCATCTGTTTCTACCAGCAACCGATCTGTAGGTACCCTAGCGGCTACCTCGCGCACGTTTTCCGCATTTTTGAACGTGACAATGCCAGAAATGGAGATGTAGAAACCCAGATCAAGAGCCTGCTTCGCCATAGCCCAGGACTCTGTAAAACAGTGCAACACACCAGCTACGCCGGAATACGCGCGCAGCAAATCAAGGGTGTCTTTTTCCGCCTGCCGCGTATGAACGACGACAGGCAATGCATGCTTGACTGCAAGGCCCAACTGCAACGAAAAAGCTTCGCGCTGCCGTGCTTGAATCAGCGTGTCATCTGAATGGAAATAGTCTAGCCCAGTCTCTCCAACGGCAACCACACGCTCATCGGCAAGCTCCGCCTCAATCCAATCTAGGTTGCCGCTCGCAGCGTCAGGGTGAACACCCGCAGTGGCCCAAACATCACAATGCCGCGAAGCCAAGCGTTTCACGTCCGGGAAGCCCGCTTCGTCCACGCTAATACACAAACAGCTAGTAACCCCATTTCCCCTCGCCCGAGCCAAGGCATCTTCGGGATCGTCGAGATAGTTTAAGTGGCAGTGAGAATCGATCAGCATAGGGCTGCTCTAAGTGCGTTGTTGACTCCCATGTTACCCAACCTGTGGTTGTTTGTTGATTTGCTGCCAAAGAAAAAAGAGTCGTTCTAATGCGAGCCGTATATTGGTTGAGTTGGATGTTTCAATCATCCGACGAGCATCATTGAGCTCTTCGGCAAAAGCCAGTAGCGCCCGACTCGGGCCCGCGTGCTGCTTCGCGATCAACAATCTATACCAGCCACCCAAGAATATGGCAGGGTTTGCTTCAATTGCTTCATCGACTAAAGCTCCAAGTGCTTTCGCAGACAAAATTCGAGCGACAAACGACTCCAGATCGACAGTCTGATCTTGCAACGAGAGCGGCGCGTAGCCTGCCTGAGCAAACAGCCCCTGCGCGAATTCAATGTCGTTTTTTGCGAGCCACTGTTTTGCCTGCTCTTCGTTAGTTTTTATCTGAAAACACTGACAACGACTGCGGATAGTTGGCAGCAATCGACTCCAATAGGGTGTACACAACAAAATATGGGTGTTTGCCGGTGGTTCTTCTAGCGTTTTCAGCAAAGTGTTAGCTGCATTGGGGTTCAACAGATGCGCATTCAAAACGGCGGCGACCTTGCGTTTAGCCGTCTGCGGCGTCTGCACCGCGAAGGCATTTAACGCACGGATCTGATCAATTTTGATCACCGCACCATCCGGTACGATCCAACGAAAGTCAGGGTGTGCAAACTCTTCAGGGTTAATCTGCTTCGTCACACCCAACAACTGTTTCGCTACGCGAACTAGAAGTGATCGACCGCCCCAACCTTCCGCACAGGAAAGCCCTATTGCTGAAGGCAGCACTTCGCGGTGCGCGCGGTCATCGATATCTGCCAACACCTCGTCATGCCAAGGATAAGCATCAATCATCGGAAGCTCGCATCACAAAATTCGACACGACAGAGCGCACTTGCGCCTGCACCGCCTCCAAAGACTGGCTTGCGTCGACGGTAGCAAATCGATCGAAATGCGCAGCTCTCGCCAAGTAGCCCTCTCTTACGCGGACAAAAAAATCGCGCCGCTCTACCTCCATCCGATCTTTTTCGCGCGCCGCAATACGTTGCTCTGCAATAGCCGGGTCAAGATCCAGATACAAGGTCAAATCGGGTTGAAGCCCTTTTTG
>CAJWZG010000236.1 GCA_913049565.1 uncultured Gammaproteobacteria bacterium | reverse complement strand
ATAGAGATGATGGTGCGGCCGGTGTCGTACACGTCATCGACAATGAGCACGCGGTCTTCGGCTTGAAGGTTTTTGACCAAGTAATTCAAACCGTAGATTTGCACTTCTCGTGATTGATTGTCGATTCCATGGTAGGAACTCGTGCGAACCAGAATGTGATCGGTTTCGATGTCGCGGTAGGCGAAGTATTCTTGCACCGCCAGACCGATAGGGGCGCCGCCTCGCCAAAGGGCCATAATGAAGGTGGGTTCGAAGCCGCTGCGATAGACTTGGTCTGCCAACCGAAAGGAATCGTTTAACAGTCGGTCGGCGTCGAGATAAAGCTTTTCAGTCATGTCAGGTCAACTTGGCTAAATAAAAACGATGAGTTGGAAGTGGCCACTCAAATAAGAGGAGCAGTGTACGTGAGTTTTGAGGTTCAAAGAGATTGAGTCAGTCTGAAAGCGATAAAATTTTTGTATCGGAGGAATCCCAGATCCTAGACGCCTACCGGCTGGGTGAGGCGATTTATTCCAGTGGTTATCGACCGACGTTTATTGTCGGCCTGTGGCGTGGCGGTAGTACCGTAGCGCTGGTGGTACAGGAGTGCCTTGCCTATCTCGGGGTGCCTGCAGATCACACGACCATCCGTACCTCCTACGGGGGGCGGCCCCAGTACGAGCAATCCATTGCTCGTGCCGAAAATATTCGGGTGCATGGTAAGAGCTATGCCCTTGAGGCGCTGACGGCGGACGATAAGTTGCTGATCGTTGACGACGTATATCGTAGCGGGCGACATACCCGTGCAGTGGTTCAGCAGCTTAAAAAAGGCCTCAGACGAAATATGCCCGCCGAGGTGCGAGTGGCGGCGCTTTGGAAGCACGCAAAGAGCGACTCGACAGACCTTGACTATTTTCTGCGTGAGACAGATCGTTGGGTAGTGCTACCGTATGAGCTCAACGGGCTGACCCAGCAGGAAATCGCTGATAACAAACCCGAACTCGTTAACCTTTTCGCCTGAACTGAATCGGTTTACCGCCACGGATAGGAGCGCAAGCCAACAACAGAGAAAACAGGTGATGCTATGACAGCCTTTGATTTCAGTGGTTTAGACTTTGCCATGAGACGCGATATTCCCGAGGCATATTCGGCCTATTGGGATACCTTGTCCGCTCCCGGCAATTGGTGGACTGGCTCACAGCGTGTGGCTATCGCTGACGCCTCTCGCGAAGCGCTCAGCTGCGAGTTCTGTGTTCTGCGCAAACAAAGTCTTTCGCCCTATGGAGTCGATGGGACGCATAAAAATTCGGGGCCGTTACCGCATCGTGTCGTGGATGCCGTGCACCGAATCATCACGGACCAAAATCGCATCACGCAAACGTTTGTTGATGACAACGCAGCCAACGGCTTGAGCAAAGAAGCCTATGTGGAACTGGTCGGTATCGTTGTCACGGTTTTCAGTATCGACGAGTTCCATCGGGCCTTGGGTATTCCTTTGCAGCCGCTACCTGAGCCGAAGTTGGGTGAACCGTCCTTTGAGCGCCCCGGCGCGCTGGTAGACGATATGGGCTTTGTGCCAACGATTTCTGCTGCTGGTGCCTCCGGTAAATATGCCGACCTGTGGTCTGCTGACGCCGCTCCCAATGTGGTGCGGGCGCTTTCCTTGGTGCCGGATGCGGTGCGTGGCTGGAAGCTGATAGCGGGCGCCCAGTACTTGTCTCTGCAAGGGATGCAAAACTTCGTGCAAGACGATAATCGATCCATCAACCGCATGCAGATGGAATTGATTGCCGGGCGAGTGTCTTCGGTCAACGAGTGCTTTTACTGAACCTCTGCCCACGCGATGATGCTCCGTGCGAGCGCGATGACGACGGATACAGAAGTGGACCTGCAAGGGGTGGTTGGAAATAAAACCAGTGCAGCGACAGGTATCGCATTCGGTGCCGAGCTGATGCATTTTCCTGAAAGCATCGCTCTGCGCGATGAGAAGATCATTGCGGAAAGTCGCAAAGCCTTGCTTGCCGCTGCAGGTCCCGCAGCGTTAGTGGATGCTGCGGGCGTAGCCGCGAATTTTCAGCGTATGGTCAGGATTGCCGATTCCATTGGCATACCCTTTGATTACATGGATTCAACAATGGCTCAGGGAATTCAGCAGGAATTGGGTCTCAAGCGTTTTGCCAGTGCCCGTCATTCTTTGAAGCCAGACGTGGACTAGGTGTTCGTGTCTTTCTGGGTCTTCATCTCTGCTTAGGGCAAATGCCAAATGGGCGAAGACCAGGCGCGTTCTTCGATCATGCGGTCGGCTTCTGGATAGTCGCCACAATTTCCCAATGATTCACACAACAGTTTGCTCCAACGCGGTGTGGGAACTTCGCTGGCGCGGGCATACCAATAGCTTGGCGCGTTGGGGTTGAAGCCTTCGTCGAGCCAAGCGACGCAGGCCTGAGCTTGACCCTCTTCCGTAGTGAACAGATCGAAGACGGTTTCCTTCAGTTCACCCTCCCAGAGCTCGCCTTTGACGAGTTGAAGTTTGGCCAACGGTGTTTGATCCATCTGTGCGCTGACGGTGAAATACACGCCTGCTCGAGTGGCTGCCGGCAATGTGCCGCCCATGGCCGTATGGTGTTCTCGCACCCTAGGATGCGCGGCACACGCGCTCACCGGGCCAGCGGAAAATTGCAGTGAAATTCTAGGGCCGCTGGTGGCGTAGGCTTCTCGGCGGTGCAGGGCATCGAAGATCTCACCTCGAGTATTGTGGTTGGCCCAAACGGCCACCAACCCGCCTGGATTGAACTGGGTATTGTTCAGCACCTGTTCGTCGGTGGAGAACAGTGACGAGATGCTGCCCCGATAACCGGCCTCTGCAACTCTGCCTGCGGTGCCAAAGTGATTGTCGGTAGAGGCGATAGCGCCGAGCATCAGCGGGTTTTGCTTATCCTCGCTGCGTTGATAGGTTTGCAGGCCACGGCCGAGCAAGGTTCGGTAGTAGCTTGAGCGTGTCTGCTGCCACGCGTCCGCCGCTGATAATCTGGACGGGCCGCTGAGTCGCGTTTTGGCCGCGTTCTCAATCACCCGCTCAAAGCCGCAGTCGGCGGCTTCTGCGTTTGGGTCTTTGGGCATGCATTCGCTATTGCCCTTCTCCTGATGCATCTCCGCTAATCGCTCAAATTTTGCGCGCAGGCTGCGCAGAGTGCTGTCTTCGCTTTCGACCGCAAAGGTTGGTCCCCCGTCTGCCCAATTGATGTTGTGCGGTATGGTCAGAACATGGCAGTCGTCCTTGGCGTTGCATTGGGCATCGAGCTGTTGCCAAAGCATGGACACCTTTGGGTAGCGCACGTAGTCGATGGGCTGTTCGGTAACGGTGCTGCCCCGAAAAATAACGTTGCGATGCCAGTGCCTGCCGCCCGGCGACGCCGTCCACTCATAGCCAATCAAGGCGGTGAAAGCACAAGGCTCATTGGCCTCGTTTGCGGCGCGTTGGGTGCGCTGCCATTGATTGGCCATGGCGTTGCTGCAGGAAAAATGCTTGTCGTTGCAGATCGCGGCTGGTGCAGGATCGGCGGCACCGACGATGGGTAACAGATAGTCGTTGAACAAGGTGCGTCCGTCCCGATTGTCTCGGGCTTCTCTTAACGTGCGGCAGTAATCGTTGTCGGTGTTCATGGGATCTGTGCATAAATACAGAAGATCGAAGGTAGCGGCATGATCGGTAACCGCCGCAAAATCCAATGGGCGATCGATTTGTGATGTCCGACCGTTCGCTAACGTTAAGGGTTCGCCCTTGGCATACCGGTAGGCATCGGCGG
>CAJWZG010000235.1 GCA_913049565.1 uncultured Gammaproteobacteria bacterium | reverse complement strand
GCGCGGGAGGGAATAGGTATTCATTGAATTTTCGATCCTGCGAATCTTTCTCGCATGAAAACAATGCGGGCGATGTAAATCAACCTTGAAACTGTGACGTGCACGCGCTGCACATTGGTTAGACTGTGGCCGCAACGATGAGAGGCTGCAGCGATGGAAAACGAACTGGTGTTGATCGAAAGAGACCAAGGTGTCACCACGGTCACATTGAACCGCCCGAATGCCCTGAACGCACTGTCCGGCGCGCTCAGACAATCCATTGCCGAGACGTTTCACCAGTTACGCGACGACGCAGATACTCAAGTGATCATTCTCACCGGTGCCGGCCGCGCTTTTACCGTTGGCCTCGACCTGAAAGAACTGGGCGGGGAAACTGCGTCAACGAAAAACAACAGCATTACTGACCGAGATCTTGGCGAGGCCATGGTCAACGTTGGTAAGCCTATTATCGGCGCGGTAAACGGCTTTGCCATCACGGGAGGCTTTGAAATAGCGCTGATGTGCGATTTTTTGATTGCCAGCCCAAATGCTCGATTTGCGGATACCCATGCCAGAGTCGGCGTCGTACCGGGCTGGGGCTTATCGCAACGACTGCCAAGATTGATCGGCATCAATCGCGCGAAAGAACTGAGCCTGACAGGTAACTATCTCGACGCCCAAACGGCTTGCGAGTGGGGGTTGGTCAATCGAGTGGTTAGCGCTGATGAATTGTTGTTCTGCTGCCAGCAACTTGCCAAAGACATTGTCTCCACTGAGCCCGTCACCCGAGGCGAAATACGCCGCATTATGGACGAGGGTTGGAATTCGACCCTGGCCGAGGGTCTGTCTATCGAAAATACAGCCAGCCACAACCACGCCAAAAGCCAGCGTCCTTCAGAGCAAGTGGCCGCTCGGCGGCAGCAGATACAGGACAGAGGTCGCAGTCAAAATGATTAGCCAAAAACTTTAGCTGTACAACGCCCCCAGCATGCCCGGCTGTTCGTCTAGCACCAGATACAGTGGAATCGCCTTGGCATAGTTAGAGAGCGCACCGCGCTCGTCAAAGCGTCGGCGCAGAGGGCTAGTGGGCAGCATCTCAGCTAACTTGGGGGCAATACCTCCGCTAATGTAGACACCCCCACGCGCACCGACAGTCAACGCTAGGTTTCCCGCCGCCCCTCCTAGCAGGCCGGCAAAGGTTTCCAGCGTTTGATGGCATAGTGGATCTGCTGACAAGCCTTCAGCCAGGATCTCTTCCGGGGTGTGCAGTGCGGGTTTGGTACCCCAGATACTGCTCATGGCCTCATACAGGTTCACAAGCCCAGGGCCACACAGTACGGTCTCCCAGCAAACATGGTGATGAGTTTGCGCCAGCACCGACCATAGCTCTGCCTCAAGATACGACCCTGGAGCTAGATCTCCGTGCCCACCCTCGCTGGGCAATACGATAAGACCGTCGTTTGCTGTGGGCACCAGTGTTGCCATGCCCAAACCTGAACCCGGCCCCAATATGGTTTGCACCCGTGATCTATCCCCAGCATCTTCGCCGCCGATCTGCACTAAGTTGCGCAGATGCGGCACGGCTAGGGCTTGCGAGTAAAAATCGTTAAAAAAGGTCGGTGTTACTCCCAATGCCAACTCGGTTAGCGCCTGGGTAAAGGTGAGGCCCGTGTTGATGACTTCGATTCTCGACCCGTCGCTGCTCACCGGCCCCGCAACAGCCAATACGCATCTGGCTAACTCAGGGCCGCCAAAGTGGGCGCGAGCGTCTTCAAGCAATGGCGCCGCTTCGGTATAGCGCGCTGTCGGCAAGACAAAAAGATCGCTTACCCACTCTCGGCTGCTGTTCGCTAATCGCAGCCGCGCATTGGTGGCTCCAATATCGCCCACCAAGGTCAGTTGGTCGCCCGCCTCGGGCTCTGTGGCATTCGTTCCAGTCATCCATTTACCGCTTTGCTCTGTTTTCTGGCGCCCAATGTACAGAAGCAATGACTAACGATCATCCGTATTGGGCTACAAGCCGGAAACGAGCTGGTAAGCTCTTTGTATATCGGGTTCTGGCAGTGGAGAGAAATATGACCATCGGTGCAGGCATTGGCATTGCCAATTTTACATTTGACGACGGCAATGGGTTTTGGGAGTGGGTTGATCTTTGCGACAACGGTGGCGTTGATTCCATTTGGCAGAGCGACCGCATCATTGAAAAGACGCCGAACCTAGAAACCATGAGCGTTATGGCTGCGTTGGCAGGTGGCAGCAAGCGTCTAAAATTCGGTATGAACGTAGCAAGCATGGCGTTGCGCGACCCTGTGCTGATGGCGAAAACCTGCGCCACCATCGATGTGTTGTCCAATGGTCGGCTGTTACCCGCCTTTGGCGTCGGCAGCGCACTTTCGCGGGATTTTACCGCTACTGGCCGAGACACCAAGGGACGAGGCAAACGCACTGCCGAGGGGTTGCAAATCATGGCGCGGCTTTGGAGCGAGGACAGTGTCTCGTTTGAGGGCGAATACTATCGCCTCGAAGATGCCACGATTGCTCCGAAACCGGTGCAAAGACCCATGCCGCTGTGGGTAGGCGGCTCAGCTGATGCTGCCATCGAACGCACTGCGCGTTGGGGCACGGGCTGGCAGGCGGGCATCGAGACCGCCGAGCAAATTGCACCGGTGATTACGGCGATCAAAAAACGAGCCGGGGAACTGAACAGGAAAATCGACGACGATCACTTCGGTGCTGGCTTCGGGTTTCGATTCGGCAGTATCGATGACCCAATAGTACAGCGCCATCACGCCGTACTCGAAAAACGCCTAGGCAAGCAACCAGAGGGCTATAGCGCTGTAGGCGGTGTCGATGAAATGATGGCCTTGGTCGCCGATTTTCATCACGCAGGCGCGCATAAGTTTATTTTGCGACCTATTGCCATGGGGACTGAAGATACGATGGAACAAACTCGACTGATGGTCGAACACTTGCTCCCCGCCATCAGCGCGATGAACTGATACCCGCGCTGTTTCGTTGCAGGCGTGCCCCGGCACTTTTATTTCGGAGCGGGTACTTGCCCTCGGGCCTGAGCCACATAGCCGCGGTTATACGTGGGGCTAATGGTTAGGTCGTTAATGCACACATGGTTCGGCATCTGTGCTAAGAATTTAATCAGCTCGCCGCAGTCTTCTGGCTGCACCATTTGAGCCCGATCTTCTGCTGACACCGGTATTGGCCTGTTGTCCAAAATCGGCGTGGCCACCTCTCCGGGGCAAACTGCACATGCCCGTACACCAAAGTGACCGGCTTCCATATTGATACTCTCGTTCATTGCATTCATCGCATGCTTGGCAGCGGTATAGGCAGGCCCTGTCACGACGCTGACATGCTTACCTGCCCAGGACGAAATATTGATGATCAAGCCCTCACCCTGTTCTTTCATCGCGGGCAATACGGCCTTGCAACAATAGAAGGCGCCGTCTAAGTCGATGCGAATCACTGAATCCCAATCGTCTAGCGTAACGTTGTGCCAGTTGCGCTCTTTAACATTGATACCCGCCGACGCCACCAGCACATCCATGCGCCCGTGGGTTGAGATAATACGCTGCGCTACCTCCACCACGGCATCACGATCGGCCACATCAAGCATTTCAATGCTGACCGCATCACCACATTGGGCAGCAACTTCTTCGAGCTTCTCCAATCGACGCCCAGACAGCACCACATGCATCCCCGCCTGGGCCAAGGCGATGGCACCTGCCTCACCAATACCCGTGCCTGCACCGGTAACCCAAGCAACTTTGTTTTCTAGACTGCGCAGCATATTCTCTCGCCTCGTGTTTCCTTCAGATCTATTCAGAAGATAGCATGATGAAAATCAAGGAGGGGTTATGCCAACCAGCACCGCCATTCGATTGGCCGAGATCG
>CAJWZG010000234.1 GCA_913049565.1 uncultured Gammaproteobacteria bacterium | reverse complement strand
AAAGAAGCCGATGCCGCCGCCAAACATGATGGCGATCAAAATAAAAATCATCTCTCCCGCGTACATGTTGCCGAAGAGCCGTAAACCCAAAGACAAGGGCTTAGCGATCAGCGATACAAACTCGAGCAAAAAATTCACGGGAATCGCCAACAATGAAGGGAACGGATGCAACGTTAGCTCCTTTAGGAAGCCAATCGCCCCTTTGCATTTGATGCTGTAGTAAAGAATCATCACAAAGACGGAAAGGGCCAGGGCCATAGTGATGTTTGGATCGGTAGAGGGCACTACTTTCATATGAGACACACCCAGCAGAACAGCCAGCTCGGGAATCCAATCCACCGGAACCAAGTCCATGGCGTTCATCAGAAACACCCAGACAAAAATGGTCATTGCCAGGGGCGCGATCATGTCGTTTTTATGTTGAAAAATACTGTCCGTGGTTTCGTTAATGAATTCGACAATCATCTCGACAAAGTTCTGTAAACCGCCGGGAACACCTGCCGTTGCAGAAGCAGCCGCTCGACGGAAAAATAGAGCGAACAACAACCCGAGCACAATGGACCACGCCATAGAGTCCACGTTAATGGACCAAAAGCCCATTTGGGCTGCCTCGGCACCGCTGTGCGCGAAGCCCCAGGATCCATCAGGAAGTTGGCCATACGTGAGATTGGTCAAATGGTGCTGGATATAGTCTGTAGTCGTTTTTGCGCCGCTGCTCATCGCGTTTATGCTTTCCTATACTGATCGTCTTACTGTTCGTAAAAGCTAACTGCTCGTCATCCGCGACCAGCATGCTCTTTAGACCCTAAGGCCAACACCCAAACGTAGGCGCTTTGTCCTACTACTAAGCCGAGCAGGAACCAAGCAACCTCTACCTTCTCGAAGCCGAGAAACAATGCCATTAGTGCACCACTGCTCAACATCTTTACCACGCCCTGGGCCAAAATTTGGGACCCAACTAAAGTGCGCTGACTTACCCAAGCAAAATAGGCGCTTGGCAAGGCAATACAGAGCACTCCCGCGGCGACACTCTTCGCTGAAGTGGCTCCGTAAGCGAACCCAATCACAACGGCGGTTGATACGCCCAAAATGAATTGCTTTGTTACGACTGACCATTGGGCGGTCGCAAACAGATTGTTCATTCGGAACCTCTCGGCGGCGCGTAGTATAGAGATCGGCTCAATGCCATTCAATTGCATTTATCGAAATATCACTCCGGCAGGTTGAATCGCCCTAAGACGCCATCAAGCTCTTCGAGACTGGAATATTTGATTACCACCTCTCCAGTACCATTATTTTTCTGCCGTATCTGGATGCTCGCGCCCAAGTGATCCATGAGTCTGCGCTGCAACGCTTGAATATCCGGATCCGAGTTTTGCGCTGGTTTGGCTGCACCTTTACCGCCGGACAACAGCCTGCGCACTAGGTTTTCGGTCTCGCGCACCGACAGGCCGTCGCGAGCGACTTTTTTCGCAGCTTGATCTTGCTGAATGCCCGTTAGCCCCAACAGCGCTTTGGCGTGACCCGTGTCTATCGCAGCCGACTCCAGCAGCTGCCGGGCGGGTCCACCCAAGTTGAGTAAACGCAGGCTATTGGCGATGGCCGCTCGAGACTTACCAACAATTTCCGCCAACTGTTGCTGCGTGAGCTCGAACTCGCTGCGTAACCGCTCAAGGCCGATGGCTTCATCTAAGGCACCGAGATCCTCGCGCTGAATATTCTCAACCAGCGCAATGGTTGAGGCTTCTTTGTCGGTAACCTCTTTCTTAACTGCGGGCACCTCGTCGAGTCCCGCGATTTGCGCCGCCCGCCACCGACGTTCACCCGCAATTAATTCAAAACCGCCCTGAGCCTTGGAGCGAACGACCAAGGGTTGTAGCACGCCCTGCTGCCGTATCGACGTTGCCAATTCTTCAAGGGCAGCCTCGTCAAAATGTCGACGAGGTTGATAAGGGCTGCGAACAATCTGATCCACCGGAATCGTAACTAAGCCATTCGTGCTGAAACCCGAGGCCACTTCAGAGCCCAGAGATGGTGCTGTCCTTTCCGAGGTGGATTCAGGGCGCTGGGTTTGTGCTGTCTTGGAAAGCAAGGCATCGAGACCCTTGCCCAATCGCGGTTTACTCATTTAATTTCCATTGCCTGTATTGCGAGCTGCATCCACTGGCGCATTCTTATTCTGCCCCCCAACCGTCTTTCCAATCATACGTTGATGCCGTGACGTTTTTGCATTTCGCTGGCAAGTGCGAGGTATGCCAGAGACCCTCGGGATCCGCGATCATACATCATCACCGGCAAACCGTGGCTTGGCGCCTCTGCCAGACGAACGTTTCGTGGCACCACCGTGCGATACACTTTTTCGCCGAAATATTGAATAAGCTGCCGAGAAACATCCCGACTGAGTCCGTTACGTGCGTCGTACATGGTTCGCAGCAGCCCATCAATTTCCAGATTGGGATTAGCCTTGCTGCGAATGCCTTCGACGGTATCCAGTAGAGCTGACAGTCCTTCGAGTGCATAGTACTCGCACTGCATCGGCACCAATACGCCGGTGGCCGCGACCAAGGCGTTTACGGTCAAAATGTTCAGTGAAGGCGGGCAGTCGACGACGATGTAGTCATAAACACGTGCTTGTTCGCGCAACCGCTTTGTAATCACAAATTCTCTTTCGTCGAACTGCATCAATGCGACTTCCGCTGCGGTCAAATCGATGTTAGCCGGCAACAAATCGTAGTGGCCCACGGTTGCTTTGACTGTCTCTTGCAGAGGGCTGTCGCCCATCAGCCAATCGTAAATGCTGACATTGAGGTCATGTTTGTCGATCCCGCTACCCATGGTGGCATTCCCCTGAGGGTCCAGATCCATGAGGAGCACACTGGACCCTAAGCCCGCTAAGGCAGCACTGAGGTTGACGCTGGTTGTGGTTTTTCCCACTCCGCCCTTTTGATTTGCGACAGCAATGACTTTATTCACTGATTCACCGTTATTGATGAGACGACCTTTCCAACAACTGTTGCCCGTTCCCAGAGACCTTCGACATAAGCTGCAAGTAATGCTCGTGTGCTAAACCTGGCACCGAGTAAGCCACTTCTTTCAAGTCAGCAAACTGTGGCCCCCTTTCGACACGTTTTTGGGCCGCTTCGCCGTTTGGTTGCAGGTCCCTAGGCTTGGCGATATGACTGTATACGATAAGACAGCCGTCAGCGCTTAGGTGGTCGCGCAACATGGGCCAGAGCGTTTCAACCGGCGCAACGGCCCTGGCGACAATCGTATCGTAGGCGGAGCTCTCCGGGGTGCGAATCGCCTTTTCAATATCGCATTCTCGAATGGTCACATTTTTGAGTCCCAGCTCTCGACATGCCATCTGCAAAAATCGAACGCGGCGAGCCATGCGTTCCCACAGTGTTATCGCGACATCTGGTCGGGCAATAGCGAGTGGTATGCCGGGTAAACCCGGACCCGTTCCCACATCGAGCAGTGCTTTCCCCTGAACGTGGGGTATGGCGGCCAAATTGTCGAGCAGGTGGCGCGAATCCAATCGAACAATGTCTCCACGAGACACAAGGTTCATGCCTTTGTTCCACTTTTCAATCAGCTGGGCATACACCACGAGCTTTTTTGCCTGTTCAGCCCCAATCTCGACGCCTAGGGCACGTGCATCGTGAAGCAGCCTGTTCTCACGAGCGCTCAGGACGCAACCGCCGACTGTTTTGCCTTCGCGTGCACCAATAGAATGGATAACGCCGCTGGCGTCATCCCCGGTATGCTTGCCGCTCTGGCCAAAGAATCAGGCTTGTGATGGTCTAGCTTTTGCCGCAATTCGTTGGACAGGCCATCGATCTGCATAAAATTCAGTTCGGCCGGAATGCGCAAGCCTTCGTGGCGACGTATCTTTTC
>CAJWZG010000233.1 GCA_913049565.1 uncultured Gammaproteobacteria bacterium | reverse complement strand
TAGAGAGCGCCATTTTGTGCATTTAATGACTTCAGCTCGATCAAAATGACGAAGGAAAGTGCGGCAATCTGATCGGCGTGGGTTTTATTGGGGTAGGGCAGGCCGCAGACGGCCATATAGGAACAGCCAATAGTTTTGATTTTTCCACCCTTAAGGCTGGGGCAGCCTCATCAAAGGATCGAATGTTTGCTCTGTTAAAGCAATTTTTCTGTTCATGCATCTAATCCATCCCACTGCTAGGCAGATAACCAGCAGAAAGATTGATGGCTTGGTCTTCAGACTTAGTTTCGGTATTGGGTATTCCTTGATAACTTCGTGTGATGCATTTTTCGAACCTTCAGCGATTCGTAAACTTATGGCTAAAAAAGTAAATACAGATGAATATTCGTAATGTTTTTAGATACGAGCGGTAGTTTATAGGTGCCTCGAGCCTCTAGTTCTCGAAAACCGTCATCATTCTCTGCTTCGGCTGAACCGCTGCAGATCCTGAGGACGATCCTCATGGCTTTGATGTGGTGCCTTGCTGCCTGCGACGCCGGCAACGGGCGTCAAGAAACGGCACCAATTCGCTACACGGAGCATTTGATCTGTGTGCTTGAGACCGATGGCGGTCGCTGGCAGCATATGTATCGATTAGACATGGCTCGACCGGCCGCTGAATTTGTCGGCGGTTTGGGAAAGCGCATTTATTCTTTGCACAGCGCTAATCTAACAGCTACTGCTACAGCGCTGACGCTATCGTTCGAGTTGCCGGAACAAGCTGAAGCCGTCAACCTTACGGCGACAATCCATCTAGTTGAGCGTACTTATGCGTTGGCGATAGAGGCAGCGGGTAACGCACCTCGAGCTTATCGCGGCGGGCAGTGCTCGCTCCTTGAGGGCCAAATATTGCTGCCAGCAAGACAGGTTTCAGAGTCGGTAGATATGCCTGGGTGGCTAGCCACGGAGCGCGAAGTTAGCCAGCCAAGCAATGATGAATGTCGCGACAATTGCCCACTGAGCTCGTAGGGGCCAGTCGGATTGTCGTGGTGTCATGCCACTGGGGCGAAACAGGCGGATGACCGTTGCACTACCGGCGGCCAACAGCAGGCTCCCGACGCCAAGCAGATAAACTGAATCAATGGGAAACCACGCGCAGACTGCTGCGCAACTGTGCGCGAGCAAATGAACGTGTTGAGCGTCAGTTTTCTTATTCGCCGCAGCAGCGAGGCCGCTTCCGTTGCGCCACAAAATGAAAGTCAGGTTAAACGCTGCGTAGGTACAGCACACACCTATGATCGCCTGAGCTAGAGGTTGATAAAAATCATTGAGATTCCACAGAAGACCAAGCCAAAGCAAGGCCTGCCATAGAATTGCGGTGGTTGTCGGGCTGCTCCAGATGACTGCTATTAAAGCGGTCAATAGCCACAGAACGATCAAGTGCTTCAGCAGTTCCAGTAGCAGTGGCATTAGTTGCAGAGGCTGGAGCAGCGGCCAAGGAAGTTTTGTGAGCAGACTGAGGCAGAGCAGGGCACTGAACATGCCAGTAACAACTTCAACAATGAAATAACGTGCATGGATAGGGGATCCACAACATCGCGCGCGTCCGTTAAGCCAGAGGTAACTGAAAATGGGAACGTTTTGCCAGACTTTGATGACCTCACCGCACGACGGGCAGTGCGAAGGCGGCAAAGCGAGATTGTAGTTGCGGAGATTGTCGTTGCTGAGATTGTCGTTAGGTCCCGACGGCTGCTGGTTCATAATGGGGAGGCGGTGTACGACGACATTGATGAAGCTGCCGACACAGCAGCCCAGCCAGAAACATGCAAGGATGCATAGCATCAATGTTTCCAGAGTGGGCGGTTGCGGCAGTGCTTCTGTCACTGGCATTTCCTTGAGGCCGATTGGTCGACGTTAACGAATGTGGCGCGGCAGAGCTAGCGAGTGGATTGATGCGATTGATCGGAGGCAGGGTTTCAGATGCTTGGCACTGTTGTGTCTCGCAAACGGTATTTTGTGATCGGTTGCAAGACGTGACTCGTATAAGAGTATCGCGCAAAATCGAGGGGTTTTAGAGGAATGGAGAGACCAGATGAGTGAAGCATGGATTATTGACGCGGCCAGAACGCCGCGGGGCATCGGCAAGCAAGGCAAGGGGGCTCTATGGGAAGTGCATCCGCAGAAATTGCTCTCCACAGTATTAAAGGCGTTGGCTCAGCGCAGCAATCTCAACACGGAAGAGATCGACGACGTGATCATGTCTTGCAGCACTCAGTTTCAAAAACAAGGGTCCTGTGTCGGGCGCATGGCGGCATTAGACGCGGGTTATTCCACCAAAGCCTCAGGTGTGACCCTCGATCGATTTTGCGGTGGCGGAATTACCGCAGTGAATCTGGCTGCAGCAAACATTATGTCCGGAATGGAAGACCTCATCGTGGCGGGTGGAGTCGAAATGATGTCCTACACCCGAAGCGAGGCACCGCCTTTCCCATTGGATGCCGGTAATGAAGATCTGCGTCGCCAATACCCGCAATTGAACGTAGGCATCGCGGCGGACATTATCGCAACAGAAGAAAACTTTGCTCGTGCGGACTTAGATGCGTTCTCGTTGGAATCCCAAAAACGAGCGGGAAAAGCGCTAGAGGAAGGGGCATTTGATGCGTCATTGGTACCGGTGCACAACCCCGATGGTACGTTGGCGCTGGCGAACGAAGAGTATCCGCGTCCGCAGACAACCGCCGAGTCTTTGGCGAATCTACAGCCAGCTTTTGAGGGCATGATGGATTCACCGTTCTTCGATTCCGGCTGCACATTTCGCGAGATGGTAGCCAAGCGCTGGCCCGGGCTTGAAGTCGATCACCGACACCATGCGGGCAGTTCGTCGGGTGTGGTCGATGGGGCAGGAGCACTGGTGATGGCATCTTCGAACTATGCAGAACAAAATGACCTCAAGCCAAGGGCGCGGATTGTGGCCATGGCCAACATGGGGCACTCGCCTGAATACATTCTTAACGCGCCGGTAGATGCTGCCAAGAAAGTCCTCGGTAAAGCGGGCATGACGTTGGACGATATTGATCTGTTCGAAGTTAACGAAGCGTTTGCCGTCGTGCCGATGAAGTTCATGCGCGATCTCAATGTCGATCACGCAAAAGTAAACGTCAACGGTGGCGCAATTGCCCTGGGTCACCCTATTGGCGCGACGGGCTCCATGTTGATTGGGACAGCGTTAGACGAACTGGAGCGTCGTGGTCAATCGACGGCTCTGATCACCATGTGCGCCGCAGGCGGGATGGCCCCTGCGATCATTATTGAGCTCATTTAGGCGCGGCAGCGGCTACCCAAGAACTTAAATTACGTTTAAAGAAAGGAATAAAACATGGAAGACGCGAATCAGCTCGAATCGTTTCGCTCGAATGTCAGAACCTGGGTTGAAGGTAACTTTCCAGACAGCCTTCTGGGGGTTGATATGGCGAGTTTGGCGGGCGGAGAGAGCGGTGCCAGAGCCAACGAAGAGGTCAAAGCCGGCATGGAAGCATGGCGGCAGAAGCTCGCGGAAAAGGGCTGGGGCGCACCGACATGGCCAGTTGAGTTTGGTGGTGCAGGGCTAAGCGACCCTGAAGCTGATGTGATCGGTGAGGAAATACACCTTGCTGGCGCGTATAACCCGATTCCTCACATGACCGGGATGGGTATCACCATGGTGGGGCCGACACTGCTTGAATACGGCACGGATGAGCAAAAAGCCCGACACCTAAAGGGTATTGCGAGCGGGGAAATTCGCTGGTGCCTTGGATTGTCTGAGCCCAACGCGGGTTCGGACTTGGCGTCATTGTCGACAAAGGCGGAAGACAAAGGCGACTATTTTGCGCTGAACGGTCAAAAAGTTTGGACATCAGGAGCTGACATCTCGCAATGGTGTGGCGCGCTGGTGCGCACCGACAGCGATGCAGGAAAGCGCGACG
>CAJWZG010000232.1 GCA_913049565.1 uncultured Gammaproteobacteria bacterium | reverse complement strand
TAGCCTTATCGCCGCGCTTTGGTTTTTTGCCTAACCCTGTCGCTGACGTTGACGTTTTGAAGACGGCTCAACAAGGTATTGTGTGGCTTCTGAATCAGTTGGGCTTATTTGCCAGCCATGCCACACTCAGACCCTGCCAAAAATCTGTCAGAAGCCGATATCAGCCGCGTCATCGAAATGGCTTGGGAAGACCGCACCCCGTTTGAAGCCATAAAGACCCAATTCGGTGTCGACGAAGCTGAGGTGATCAAGCTTATGCGGCGCAACATTTCTCAGGGTGCGTTCAAGCGTTGGCGAGGTCGGGTTACTGGCCGAAAAACCAAGCATGCCGAACTTCGCGTATCCGGTGTATCACGCCACCAATCGAGCACGCACAACAAGGCCAATCGATAACAACCAGACCCTTAGTCTGATTTTTGAATATTGCCCATCGTTCCCATCACTGTGGAAACCAAGGTCGAGACATCGCCTAACTGGGCAGGCACGATCATCGTATTATTGGTTTTCGCAAGCTTGCCGAACTCGGAGACCCATTGTTCGGCAACACGCAGGTTGATCGCATCCTTACCGCCGGGTTCGCTGACAGCAGCACCGACCGCACGCACACCGGCCGCCGTAGCCTCAGCGATCAAGCGTATTTCTTCGGCACGCCCCTCCGCTTCGTTGATTTGGCGCAGCTTTTCGGCTTCCGACAGATTGATCGCCTCTTGTCGCTCGCCTTCTGAGACGTTTATCCGGGCCTGGCGTTCTCCTTCGGAAGAAGCGACCACTGCACGACGTTCTCGCTCGGCACGCATCTGTTTTTCCAACGCATCTTTTACCGAAGCCGGAGGCACGATGTCTTTAATTTCATAACGCAGAATTTTGACGCCCCAGGGCTCTGCCGCCCGGTCTACTGCATGCACGACTTGAGAGTTAATGGTTTCCCGTTCCTCAAAGGTACGATCTAACTCTATTTTACCGATTTCCGATCGCAGCGTTGTTTGCGCCAGCTGAGATGTCGCGAACATGTAATCTTGAATACCGTAGCTTGCGGCGCGGGCATCGTTCACCTGCAGGTAAATAACACCATCTATCTCCACAGAAATGTTGTCCTTGGTGATACAACTCTGGGATGGAACGTCGACGGTCTGTTCTTTTAGCGTGTGTTTGTAGGCCACAATATCCACGAAAGGCACGAGAACGTGGAAACCTGCATCCAGCGTTTTAGCGTACTTGCCCAGCCGCTCCACCACAAACTGCTCGCGCTGAGGCACAACTCGCGCCGTTTTTAGCAAAATCACCACCACCGCGATGGCGAGCAGCACCCCTAAAAAGAAACTCATATCCATTAGCCGATCTCCTTATCCACGGTAAGCGTATTTCCTTCACGTCCAACAATTTTTACGATGGCTCCTGCGCCTAACTCGTCTTGATCGCTTCGCGCGGTCCAATCGGCTCCCCGGTAATTTACCCGTCCACGGCCCGGACTAGTGCTATCAAAGCCACTGGTAACCGATGCCTCCTTGCCGACGTAATCGTCATCCAAACTGCCCTGCACCGCGTCACCAACCAAGTGCAGTTTCAGACGCGACCGCACACCCACCAACAGCACCAAGGCGAGACCTGCGAACAAAAGAAACGGGATGCCATTACCTGCGGGTAACCCGAGCCACATCGCCAAACCCGTCAACGCGGCGGCTAAACCGAGAAAGAAAAGAATGAAGTTGCCCATCGTAACCTCGGCGATGATCAGCGCGAAGCCAATCCCCAACCAGACATATTCAGCGCTTAAATCCATATCTATCCCTCTGCAGTCTTGATCCGTCTTGATCCGTGCAGACAATTCTGGTTCCGCATCTACACGTCTTGCTCTCTGTCTTCGTCAAACATTAGGCAACGAAAATTGTCCTTCTATGACTTCCACGCATCTACCCGAGATAAGCGTTTGTCGAATCTGCCCTTTGTCTCGCGCAACGTCTACTGTTATCGAACTTGGCCTGCCCATTTCGTGACCCTGTGCGATTTCATAACGAACATTACCCTCCACTCCGTCTTGCGTTGCCAGTAACCCAGCCAACGCACCCGCAGCACTGCCGGTTGCAGGGTCTTCGGGAATACCGTGCAATGGGTCAAACATGCGCGCACTCACTGTGTTTGCCCCGGTACGGCAATAGACATAGACCAAGAACGCCCGCGACAGATCAATACCCACCGACGAATCTGGGATAGGTTCTAGGTCAAGACTCAGGCGCATAAACTCTCCGTGATTCGCTGAGCAATGCTGCAAATCCTCCAGTGCGCAAACCTCAACAACCGGGAATTCGATACCTACGCTTACGATGGGCACCGGGCTGTTTTTGTTTCGCAGCGAGTTAACCCCGAGATTCAGCGCTCTCGTTATTTCCAAGCCCGAGTGGCCACTGCGCTGCTGGAATTTCTGAGGAGCCGCAATCGTCGCCCGCTGAGCTTTGTCATCAGCCTCCAAGTCGACGGCAACCTCTACCAACCCCGCCTTCTCTTCAAAACGCATCAACATCTGCTTTTGGCCAGTCTCGGAGTTTGTCTGCGTCTTCACCATCCCCGATGTCGGTATTGCAGCTGGGTGATTGGCCAATACGAAACCGCAGCCAACATTGGGATGACCGGCGAAGGGTAATTCATAAACTGGTGTGAAAATTCGAATACTGGCGCTATTCGCTGGATTCGCTGGGGGTAACACGAACGCGGTTTCAGAGTAGTTTATCTCTCGAGCAATCTGCTGCATCTGCCCAGCGCTTAATCGCTGGGTAGCAAAAAAAACTGCCAGCGGGTTGCCACCAAAAGTTGTCTCGGTGAATACATCTACGGTAACGAAATCCAAACCCCATCGACTCATATTATTGCTACCCTTTCTCACTGTTGATCGCTTCTTTTGAGGATGTGCACATGCGTTGCGGTATTCATTGTTCGTTAGGTACATCCAAGCCGTGAGAGCATTGTTCTACTCAAAACACGGTTCACCCGACGTTCTTACGTTGGGCAAGCAACCAAGACCCAGCCTTGACGTGGCAGATGTGCTGATAAAGGTCGCGGCAACCGGGGTAAATCGCTTGGATATTGTGCAACGCAACGGCTGGTTTACCTTGCCCGGTTTTAATCTGCCGCATATCCCTGGTATGGACTTGGCGGGCACCATAGTGGACATCGGCGCTGATGTCATCGGCATCGATATTGGCGACCGAGTTGTGGTTGATCCCTCGCTTCACGCGGTTGCGGGTGCATCACACTTTGTCGGGCATGGTGACCGATACGGCCAGCTTGGCGTTATTGGCGCAACACATAACGGTGGTTACGGTGAGTTATGTGCGGCCAGTGCGGATCATGTCCATCGCTTACCTGAAGGTATGGAATTTGCCGACGCAGCAGTGTTCGCTACCGCTTGGATGACTACTTATCACGCGCTATTTCGAGTGGGTGAGTTAGCTCCAGGGGAGACCGTCTTACTGCATGGCGCAACCTCGGCGCTGACCATTGCTGCCACTCAACTTGCCAAAGCAGCGGGTGCGCGTGTTTTGGTCACCGCTACTAGCGAAGACAAGTGTGCGGTTGCCGAAAACCTAGGCGCAAGCGCAACCATCAGCAATGGGAGCAACGGGAACATCGACATCGCTCAGTGGGTGAGAGAGCAAACCCAGGGTATCGGGGCAAACATGGTTCTTGACCACGTGGGTCCGGCGCTGTGGGAGCCATCGCTGCTATCGCTTGCACCTCAAGGTAGGTTGGTCAGCTGCGGCAACACGACCGGCGACAGCGTTACCGTTCCTTCCCTAGGTTTTTTGTTTCAGCGCGGCATTCAAATCAAAGGCAGTGATGCCTATTTCTCAACGGACTTTGCAATGGTTTGGGAGCAGTACTGTACGGGTATCAAGCATGAGGTGTTTAACTCCCAGATTCAGGCCCACTTTGCGGTTGAAGACGGGGCACAGGCACATCGGCTC
>CAJWZG010000231.1 GCA_913049565.1 uncultured Gammaproteobacteria bacterium | reverse complement strand
TGCCGCAGCCATGCCTGCCGAATGGTCGCCGTTTCCTCTTCGCTCAATGATGAAGACAAATCCACGCCTGTGATCGCCGCCCCAAAATCGTGTTCATGAGGTGTTATTTGCATCGTCTAATTACTCCCCTAGGCCGTTTTTTTATCTATTAACTCGCTTAAATTCTTTTCTTTTCCTTCGAGTCCGAGCTTTGCATCCAGTTGCGCAACTCGGGCGGCAACACGCTCCGCGGTTCCATCACGCATCGCGTTGCGCAGGATTCGCGCCAGAATAAGACCGACCATAGCTACCATACTAAGAGCAAAAAACATCAACGCATAACCGCTGGTGCCTTGATTGCCATCCAAAATTAATGCCCATAGTAAGTATGCGAAAGACGAGGGCAGATAAACGATGAAGGATGCCATCGCAATCACTGAACCGGAGAAGCGTTGCGGCAAGCCCATCTCACCATAGGGAGCAAAATACAAAGCACGCATAAAAAAAATGGCGAATGCGAGTGTCATCATACAAGCCATTGCCACCCATGCTGAAGAGCCGACTAGGCTGGTCGTTACCATCGCAAACCCCATTACAAAGACCAAGACAAAACCGGCTCCGAGGCCGCCCACGGCACCACCAAAAAATCGATTTGAAATGTATCCCGACGGCAGTGCAACGGCGATCCGTCCCCCAGAGGTAGAGGCGATGCCAAACATCGATATAGCCAACGCGGGCAGTGCGTGTGTCTCATTGAGATAGGTAACGAAGTACGGCATCGCGGTGTAAATAAAGTAAACACAAAAACCCACGGCCCCAGCCAGCCAAACCTCGGGCAACCTTAACGTCAGCTTCATTCCCGACAACACCTCGCGGATAGCCGAACCGGTGCTGCTATCGGTTTTTAGCAATGTTTCAGCCGGCAAAATATACCAAGACACGACGCCAAGAATGACCATGACGACGGCATTCATCATAAAGGCTAGCTGCAAACCCAAGATGCTGTAACCCATGACCACGTACAAAGCTACGGTAACCGAGTTTTGCAATAGTTCTACGCCGCCGCGACCACCTTCGAGGAGGCCAAATATTTTTCCCTGATTCGAATCGTCAGTCGTTTTGCGAACCGCTGACAAGACCGCTGGCCAAAACGCCCCCTCGCACCACAGAGATAACATGACGAACAAAAAACAGAGGGTTGCGAAATCTGTAGTCTGCGAGAGAAAGAATGTCGTCACGCCTCCCATCACCATATTGATGGGGATCAGCACCCGAGCCGAGAAGCGGTCTTGCGCCCAGGCTAACGCCACATAGAAAATATTGTGCACAATCCCATAGATCGACATAAGCACACCGAACTGGGTTTTGGAGATATTCCACAGCTCCAGCATTTGCGGCAGCAATGCTCCCTTCATCGCGAGCACAGAAAACGCGAACTGCGAGCACAGAACCAATACGATAAAATTGGTAAGTACCGCTTTAGATGAGAACAGGGGCTTTTTGTCGGCGTTCTTTTTGTCTTCGTTATCGGCAGTTTGCATTTTCGGTACCAAAACCAGTTCAGTGCTTTCCTCATGGTCACCTGTGGGGAGCAATTTTGGTAGGCTATTTGCCTAATCAGGATCGACACTCGCATTGCAAGCGGAGCACACCATGGCAGATGCAGCGGTCAGTCATATACCATCGCTAGGCCTTATCAATGGACAGCTGGATACTCAGCATATCCAGAGTTGGCGCGAGCAAGGCTTCACGCTAGTACACGACCTGCTGCCTGATTCGCTGTTACGCAGTCTCAAGCAAGATGCTCTGGACTTTTTCCCCGCCCCCAACACTCCAGAATCCGAGCGTTTCAAAGACTTCAGTAGCAGTGAATCCTTTGTCTTTCCCTCCAATTCAGCCGCGTTCAACACGGTGACTTTACATCCAGCCCTACTAAAAGCGACCGCAGAGCTACTCGGTGTATCCACCCTTGAACTTAGGCTGACACAGTCGGATCTGTGGCCAAAGTACGGGGCCGGTACAACTGATGACCCCGAGGACAATCGAGATCAACGTATACACTGTGACTACCCGAACCATTCGCTCCTGCATCCACCGCCTTGGGGTAGCCCGGAAGCCGTCGAGATCATTATCTATCTCGACGATTGTGAGGCGTGCGAGGGCGCAACCGCTGTAGTACCGCGCCATGGTCCGAACGATCCAGCCTATCGCTGGCCCATCATTGATACGCCGGGAGTGGGAGCACTGGACTACATCAACGATCGCGAGAAAGCGGAATCCTACATGGAGCAAGAGAATCCCAAAGCGGCAGAGTTTCGCGCAGACAATCTCTACAGCCGCGAATTGGTGGCCGAATACCAGTTTGGTTCGGTCCTTTTCTATCGCCACGACACCTGGCACCGCGGAACCCCGGTCAAACAAAATGCCATTCGTCTCGTACAAAATCTGACGTTCACCAAAACTGGGCTCGATTGGTTGAATGTCATGCACGCTGGCTGGTCTTGGTCGATGTATCGGCCAGACAAACTGATGGAGGAGTTGATTGCCAAAGCAAGCGTTGAACAACGCAGCGTGCTCGGCTTCCCTCCGCCGGGCCACGGCTATTGGACACAGCAAACGATTGCCGCCGTTGAAGCGCGCTACCGGGCATTTGGCATCGATATGTCTGCGTACGAAGAGGCGCTATAGCCAAACGCAGCGGCCTATCGGCTTGGGATGCAATCTAAAGTGCAACACGCCATGCTAGGGAGTCTAAGATCGAGGAGTTATCAATGAACTTCAACCAATTGACCTGGGGCGTAAAAGCTAGCTTCCGCCGCTATGTAGCATCTGCGGAGGGCACGATAACCCTCAGTGATGGCGCCGCCCAAGCCGACGATGGCGCCTTTATTTTTTTCGCCGAAGCCGGAGGTGATTTTGCCATCGCAGCTAACGGCACGGCATCTGGTTCTATGCGCTTTCAAGGCACTGTTACCTTCGAAGCCCATGGCGGTATGCTCAAGGTGGCCGTATCAGGGCTGGGCATAGAAGCAGGCGAAGAAGGTCTTGTACTGACCGCCCCAGAGGGGCCGCTAAACCAGCGTCGCTGCGCTATCGCGGAACTTGGCCCGGTCGAGTCTGGCGTCGGCGGCGTTGTTACGATTGCGTCCCAGATCACGATAGACGGCATGTATCAGATCGCTGACAACTATCCTCCCGGTACGGCTTTGGATCCACTGATACTAGCGTAGGACACCAAGGATAGGTTCGGTGAACGCGGTGATGTCCTCACTACGAGAACACTGTCAGCATTGTCATACGCTGTCGGCTCTTCGCGACTTCGACGTTGACTGCTCACGTTATGTATTGCCACGTGAGCAGTCAATTCAGACAGATAATCCGTCAGGGGCTTCCCTAGGGAGAAATGATCTTAGCGACCTTCGCCTGATTTTTCGCAATGTTAGCAGCGTTCTTTTGAATGCTGTCTCTACGGCTCATTATCTTCGCTGCGTTAGCTTCAATCTTGCTCCGATTCTTCTGCATCTCTTTCGTCATTTGATCCATTTTCGCGGAATTCGCTGTCGCAGCGCCCCGAACAGATTTCGCCCGTGCGGCGTTCTTCTTGATCCGCTCAGCGTTTGACGCAGGCGTCGCTTTCGCCGCTTGTAGCCCGCCATCGAGCAGCTTATTGTTTTTCTGAATCTGACCTTCGTTGAATTTCACAATGCCTTCGTTGGCGGCCATAATGGAATCGTTGATTTCGATCAGCAGCTTATTCACCGCCACCATCTTCTCGTTCACCCCAAGCACTGCGCTATTCAACGCAGCTCGATGTTCGAGAAACTCAAGCGTTGCCTCGTTGAGCAGAGACTCTCTGAAGTTTTCTTCTACCGGCGTCGCTGCATCGACGCTTGAAATAATCGCCCGTCTGTTTCTAAAAACATCATCTGTGTTCTGATTTGCAAGCTGCCTATTACCCATGAAAGCGGCAGTATAGTTTTTCAAAATACCGGCTCTATTCTCCTCAACGATCGAACGCGCAGCGTAAGCCTTTGCTCGATTGGTGGTAACTGCTGCCTCGACCTCAAAGATCGAT
>CAJWZG010000230.1 GCA_913049565.1 uncultured Gammaproteobacteria bacterium | reverse complement strand
AAACGCGAGCAGGCCTGTGCTATGCTCGTTCGTCCCTAGCGCAACGGACGTCTTTGTGGCCGGCCTGATACCACAATCCTTTATCAACGACCTAATCGATCGAGCGGATATCGTAGACGTGATCGATGGCCGTGTGCCGCTGAAAAAAACCGGCAAAAACTATTCCGGCTTATGCCCCTTTCATGACGAAAAATCTCCGTCTTTTTCGGTTAGCCCAAATAAGCAGTTCTTTCACTGTTTCGGCTGTCAGGAAAGCGGTACAGCCCTGACGTTCTTGATGAAATACGAACGTGTGGAGTTCGTCGAAGCGGTAGAGATGCTAGCAAAGGACCTCGGTCTGACCGTGCCCAGAGAGAAGTCCAACCGCAACTATGTCGAGGTAGACCAGTCGATATATCAAGCACTGGAGGGTGCCGAGCGTTTTTATCGGCAGCAGTTACGCGGCGCCGAAGTTGCGGTGGCATACCTCAAAGGGCGCGCGCTCACGGGTGTGACTGCCCGAGATTTTGGTATTGGTTACGCGCCGGAGGGCTGGCATAGCGTTAGCGAGGCATTGGATGCGGATGGCATTTCCAGCGAGACGCTACTGCAAGCTGGACTAACCATAAAAAATGACAGTGGTCGAATCTACGACCGCTTTAGACACCGCATCGTTTTCCCGATTCGCGATGTGCGCGGGCGGGTGATTGGCTTTGGTGGTCGTAAGCTGGGTGATGAAGAAGGCCCTAAATACCTCAACTCACCAGAGACCGCCGTGTTCGCCAAGGGTCAAGAACTGTACGGGCTATACGAAGCGCGCAAGGCCTTGCGCAGCATCGACCGCTTGTTGGTTGTTGAAGGTTACATGGACGTAGTGGCGCTGGCGCAAGGCGGCTTCCGCAATGCTGTTGCCACGCTCGGTACTGCAACCGGCGAGGCCCATTACCGCAAGCTCTATCGCTACACGGACGAAGTCATCTGCTGCTTTGATGGCGACAAAGCTGGACGATCCGCGGCATGGCGCGCACTGGAAAGTGCGCTACCGGTACTTGACGAGCACCGCTCGCTAAAATTTGTGTTTTTGCCTGACGGCGAAGACCCAGACTCTCTCGTCCGCGACCAAGGTGCCGAGGCCTTCGATCAGTTTCTACGCAACGCCACTCCCGGCATTGAATATCTGCTAAAAAAGCTTGGCGAAGGGTTGGATCTGCAAAGCCTCGATGGCCGTGCCCGTTTCATGGGGCTGGCCAACCCCTACGTGGAAAAAATCCCGGACGGCATCCTCAAAGATTTAGTGAAAAGCAGAGTGCGGGAAATAGGCGGTATGGCTATGCCCGGTGCAACGGCACCGAAGACACAAAGCAGCCGACGCGCGGCCCCGGGCGTCGAGGGCGTAGCTGGTTCAACACTAGCCCAACGCATGCTGAGCATTTTGTTGAAAGTGCCAGCTCTTTGGCGGGCTCTAGATGCCAATGTGCAACAGGCCATGCTCGCGCAGCGACAAGATCTTGGTTTGTTGGGCGAATTGGCAGCGTTTCTGAACGACCACCCTGAAGCGGACGTGAATGAAATACTCATGGTTGTCGGTGAGGGTTCTGAACAAGCCCAGCTTATTGAACTAGCGAAAAAACCCTTGGCTTTGAACGAGGACGCTTGGCGACAAGAACTGATTGATGGCTGCGCGAGCCTGTTGCGCCAACGCGAGAAAACCCGCCGACTGCAGCGTAGCGCCGAGTTAAGAGAGCGTGGTGAAGAGGAAAAAATCCGCGATTATCTGCCCCAATTCACCTCAGGCGAAGATCCTTAACCAGAACTTCCAAGCAGAACCTCTAGGTAATTCGGCCCCCGTCTCTAGCGTGGTCGGCGAGCGATTGGTATAATCCTCCGTCGATCTGCGCATATTGGTTAAATGGAAAGGCTTCGGACAATCCGCCAAGACGTTAAGTAAGGACTTTGGCGAGCTTCCCCGTCCACCTCTATCAGCCATCCGACCTGCGCTAACGCTCCTGCAAAGTAAAAAAGCATGGCGCGCACAGGGCAGCCGGTAAAAACAGCACGGCCCAACCGCATTGAGAGCACAATCGAGAGCACAATCCAGAACACATAGGGGGTAGTTTCAGTTTGCCTAGGCATCGGTCTTGGGTAAGTCAGCAAACGCCTGAGTTGGGAAGATATGAGTAAACAAGTCACAACTGCGCAGCAGCAATCGCGTCTCAAAGAACTGATAGCCAAGGGTAAGGAGCAGGGCTACTTAACCTATGGTGAGGTCAACGATCACCTGCCCGACGATATTTCTGATCCAGAACAGATCGAAGATATTATCCGCATGATTAACGATATGGGTATCACGGTTTATGAAACCGCCCCAGATGCCGACGACCTACTATCAACAGAAGAAAATACCGCTGATGAATTAGCGGCAGAAGAGGCCGCTGCGGCGTTGGCTGCGGTAGAAACAGAAGCCGGCCGGACTACCGATCCGGTGCGCATGTATATGCGTGAGATGGGTACCGTAGAACTGCTCACTCGTGAAGGCGAAATCGCCATTGCCAAGCGGATCGAAGAAGGCATTCGCGACATGCTAACGGCGCTGGCCAGCTATCCGGGCACCGTCGATTATCTGCTGGAGACCTACGCCGAAGTTGTGAAGGAAGACAAACTGGCAGACTTGTTGGTGGGCTATTTGGACCCTACCGAGCATGTGCCAGCGGCCACACAGATTGGCGCTGATGGCCCCATTAATCGAAACGACGACGATGAAGATGACGAGCCAAAAGGTCCGGATCCTGTTGAAGCGAAGAAGCGTTTTTCTCTGCTCAAGCGTCAGTTCAACAAGTACAACAAGCTGGTAGCGGAAAAAGGTAAAAACAGTAAGGAAGCAGAAGCTCAATTGGTCAAGCTGGCGGAGGCTTACTGCTGCTTCAAGCTGGTGCCAAAGCATTTCGACTACATGGTGTCGCTGGCTCGAGACTCGCAGGAAGTCGTGCGGCATCAAGAGCGCCTGCTTTCCAATGCCGTTGTACGGCGCGCCCGCGTGCCCCGCGATGTGTTCCGCAAGGAATACCAAGGCAGCGAAATCAGCGTTAGTTGGATCAACAAAATTGGCAAACTGAAAAAAGAGTACGCAACAGGGCTGGAAGCCCAGCGTGAAGACATTTTGCGCTGCCAAAAGAAATTAAAAGCGTTAAGCAAAATCACCGAGCTGTCGGTGCTGGAAATTAAGGATATCAACCGGCGCATATCGCTTGGCGAGGCCAAGGCCCGCCGGGCGAAAAAAGACATGGTTGAGGCTAACCTGCGACTGGTGATTTCAATCGCGAAGAAGTACACCAACCGTGGACTGCAGTTCCTCGACCTGATTCAGGAAGGCAACATCGGTTTGATGAAAGCTGTCGATAAGTTTGAGTATCGTCGCGGCTATAAGTTCTCAACCTATGCCACATGGTGGATTCGTCAGGCTATTACCCGGTCTATTGCCGATCAGGCCCGCACAATTCGTATACCCGTGCACATGATCGAGACCATCAACAAGCTCAACCGCGTATCGCGTCAAATGCTCCAGGAAATGGGTCGCGAGCCAACGCCAGAAGAACTCGGCGAACGCATGGAAATGCCCGAAGAGAAAGTTCGGCGGGTGCTGAAAATTGCCAAAGAGCCAATTTCCATGGAAACACCCATTGGTGACGATGAAGACTCCCACTTGGGCGACTTCATCGAGGACAACACCATTGGCTCGCCTATCGATTTGGCAACCGGTGAAGGCCTGCGAGAAGCTACTAAGGATGTGCTTGGAGGCCTCACCGCGAGAGAATCCAAGGTGCTTCGAATGCGTTTTGGTATCGACATGAACACCGATCATACGTTGGAGGAGGTGGGTAAGCAGTTTGACGTAACCCGCGAGCGTATTCGTCAGATTGAAGCCAAGGCGCTGCGGAAGCTGCGTCACCCCAGTCGTTCCGAGCATCTGCGCAGTTTCCTAGACGAAAGTCTGGAAGGCGGCAAAGGTCGTAACGTTTAGGGGGAAAGTAAACGGTGGCGGGGCCTAAGCCGCGCAGCGAATAGGATCGACGCAGAGAGGCGTCGGGTCTAGAGAAATTGGGCCTATAGCTCAGTTGGTTAGAGCAGTGGACTCATCAAAATGGTG
>CAJWZG010000229.1 GCA_913049565.1 uncultured Gammaproteobacteria bacterium | reverse complement strand
CGCTGTTGGCAATGCAATAAAGCGTATGGGCCATCAATTGAATATCAACGCTTCCCTGTAACTGTCCGACACCTTGGGCCTGCCGTAACAGTTGGTAGTAATAGCTGTCGCCGCTTTGATCGACAAGTTCTAAGACTTGTGCGCCGTTGGTTTGACTATCGCGCTCAGGCGCAAAATAACGGCTCAGCAGAAACCACCACTGCGGGTCTGTGGCCTTAATGAGGTCAAAGCGGGCGGAGTTGATTTCGTTGATGCTGGCCAGCACATCGCCTTGGTAATTTTTGATAATCGTCAACATCGCCTCTTCCGGGCCGACGTAAGTGTCGACGATCAACGCCCGCACAATCTCTGCTTTCGAGGGAAAGTAGTTATAGAGCGTCTGGTAGCTGACCTCCGCGGCCTTGGCAATTTGTCGAGTGGTGAGATTGTGCCAGTCAGACTGCGCGGCGAGCGCCTGTGCTGCTGACAAGATAGCGGCACGGGTTTTCTGACGTTTGATTTGTCTGAGTGACATAGGCATCTAAAATTAGACAAAGTCTAAAAATAGATCACATCTAGATTCTTTGCAATTGCGCTGGGTGCTGGCTACCCTGCTCGTGTTTCCTCTCTAAGTATACAAACACGCCATGGGGGCAAAGGTTATGCAGCACTTTTCGGCTGGTTATTCTGACGTTCGCCGCGCCGCGGGTGCCTTTGTGTTCAGCTGGGCTTTGCTGATCGGCCCCGCGCCGGTATTTGCTAGCGAAAAACTAGATGTGGTGGCGCTAGTATCGGATTCTATTGATCAAACCCGCGGCCTATCCTCTTATGCGGAAATGTCCATGCTGATTAAACGGCCCAGTTGGCAACGCAAGTCGACTTTGAAAGCGTGGACTCGCGGGCGAGAGGACGCGTTGATTCGCTTTGTTGCACCAGCGCGAGATGCGGGTAACGCATTGCTTAAGCAAGGCGAGCGTATGTGGACCTACACACCCAAGCTCAACAAAAGCATTCGTTTGCCCGGTGGCATGATGTCGCAAAGTTGGGCAGGTTCGGATTTTTCATACAACGATATGTCGCGCAGCGACAAGTGGCTTCGCGACTACACCTTGGCGCATGTGGGTACTGAACAGAATGACGGTCAGAATGTGTATGTGATCGATGCCGTTCCCAGAGAAGATGCCGCTGTGGTTTGGGGTAAAGAACAGCTGCGGATTCGCGAAGACTTGGTGCTACTGGAGATGTCATATTTTGACCAAGACATGCAGCCTGTGCGCCGCATGCAGTCTTTGGAAATAGGCAAGCTCGGCGGTCGCGTGATGGCTACGCGTATGCGGATGCAAGATGTCACCAAGCCAGAGCAATTCACCGAGCTGGAATACCTCGATATGGACTTTGATGTCGATGTGTCAGACCGCCTGTTCACGCTGTTTTCATTGCAGTCTGGCCGTACCCGGTGATACGCCTGGCTTGGCGAAATCTGCTGCGTAACAAGGCGCGCACCTGGCTGACTGCTGGCGGTATTGGTTTTTCTGTATTGCTGGTGTCTCTCGCTATGAGCCTGCAGTCGGGCAGTTACCAAATTATGATTGATTCGGCGACCAGTTTCTTTACCGGGCACGGTCAGGTCAGTAATGCATCGTACATAGACCAGCCGCGTTTCGATCAAACGATGACCCGTGTATCGGCACTGCAGCGCGAGTTGGCGCAGATCGAGGGATTGTCGATATTCCCTCGAATACAGGCCTTTGGCGTTGTATCCAAGGGTGAAAAATCCCTCGGCGGTATGGTTTTGGGCGTTGATTTTGCGGCCGAAACCCAGCATTTGGATATCTACGACAGTGTGGTTGCGGGTGCGGTGCCTATCGGGCCCGACGAAGCATTGATCGGTGCTGCCATGGCGCGCAATTTAGGCGCCGGCATTGGCGATGAGTTAGTCGTATTGGGTAGCGGTAAACAAGGCGCTGTTGCTGCGGCACTTTTCATCGTCGCAGGCATTGTCGAAACCGGACAGATTGAACTCGACAGAACTCTAATTTTTGCTCCCTTTGCCGGCGTCGCAGAAGCGTTCTACCTGCAAGATGAGGCGCACCTGTTGGTATTGATGGCCGACAACTTGAGTGAGTTGCAACGTATCAGTAGCGAGGTTGAGGCAAAGATTGCCGCGCCCATCGTGGTACAAACATGGCAGCAGTTGATGCCCTTGATTGAGCAATCTATTGAACTGGATAGGGCAGGGAACCAGCTCTTTTACTCTCTGCTGTTGATTCTGGTTGCATTTGCAGTGGTCAACACCTTCGTCATGGTGTTGTTCGAACGCACTCGTGAGTTCGGCTTGTTTATGGCGCTTGGTATGCGGCCTTGGCAAGTTATTGGTCAGGTGCAGTTTGAGGCGTTGCTGCTAAGCTTGCTGGGCGTTGGGCTAGGTTTGGTGATTTCCTATCCGCTCATCGGCTATCTGACGGCTGTCGGTATCCCGCTTGATCAGATGGGTGGTGAGGAAGCGATGAAGCAATTTCAGATGGGATCGATAACTCGCATCTACCCCCAGGCAACCTTCACGAGTTTGTTTACTGCGCCGCTCGTCATGATCATGGGTACCCAGCTTGCTGCCTTAGTGAGCACGATTCGAGTTCGGGGAATTCACCCAATTACTGCGTTACGTGTGGAGTAGTCTGATTATGGGGACTTTGACGCTGCTGTTTCACCTTAGCCTGCGAAACATTGTTCGTTATCGACGGCGCAACTTTTTTCTGTTCGCTGCGATTGCCGTAGCCGTAGGCGGTTCCACTCTTTCGAATTCCCTGATACGTGGTTGGCAAGTGGACATGCTGGAGACAGCGGTGTCTGGCTTGACCGGCCACATCAAGATACAGGCTCCGGGTTTTGCGGATGACCCGAGTGCGCGGAATGCATTTTCATACAGCAAACCTATCGTGTTCGGTGAGCAAACTCCCATTTTGGGTTTCGCACAGCGGATCAATTTGCCGGCTGTCATTAGCAGTGAGCGCGAAACCCGCGGGGTGGCTCTGGTGGGGGTTGATCCTGCGATGGAGGGTATTTCCCTGTACCGAGACTTCGAAGTAGAGGGTGACACGTTGACGGGTCCAGAAGATGGCCGTCTGCTGATCGGTAAAATGCTGGCAGAAACTTTGCAAACTAAGCTGGGACGTCGAGTGGTGGTTATTGTAGAGGGAGCCGATGGTAAAAGCCGCGAGCGTGGCTATCGCATTGCCGGTGTATTTGAGGCGCCGATGGAGTGGTCAGAAAAGATGTTGGTCTTCACAGGTCTGACGGCGTTGCAGCGCACCGTTGGAACAGATGACTTTGCCAGCCCAGTGACAGAGCTGTCGGTGGTGCTGCAAACCGATGAAGATCGTGTCGCCGCGCGGGACGAACTCATCGCTCAATACCCGAAGCTTGAAGTAAAAGACTGGCGGCAAATGCAGCCTCAAATTGCCGAAATTGTTGATCTTGTCGATGCCATCATGGTGATTTGGTTCATTCTGATTATGAGCGCCCTAACCTTCGGGTTGGTGAATACACTGATTGCCACCGTCATGCAGCGAACTCAGGAGCTTGGCCTGCTGCGAGCCTTGGGCATGAATCAGCGCCTGCTGCTGATACAAGTCGTGATGGAGTGCGTTGGCATTATGGTCGTTGGTGTGATTGTCGGTTTGCTGCTGGGTGTGGCCATGGTGTTTGGTTTGGGTGATGGAATCGATCTGGCGGCGTTTAGCGAAAGCGTTGAGGCTTTTGGTATGAGCACTTTGTTAAAGCCGATATTGACCATCGAGGACCTACTACTGTTTGGCGGTTTGAGCGTGCTGGTGGGATTGTTTGCCAGCTTTTTCCCTGCCCGAAGAGCGCTGAAAATCTCTCCCCTGATGGCTATGAACAGATAAAAAGCACCGATAGGAAAATAGACACAGATTGGATGTGACAAAGATGACCGAGCCAATACCCAAAACAAAAGCCGCGACGCCAGTGGTTCAGTGCCGAGACGTACAGCGCATCTACCAACAAGACAGTGTGCCGGTGTATGCCCTGCGCGGTGCCAATCTAACCATTAACGCCGGTGAGTTTGTCAGCTTGGCCGGTCCCTCAGGGTCGGGTAAATCCACATTGCTGAACGTGATGGGTGGTTTAGACGGATTCGATTCTGGCG
>CAJWZG010000228.1 GCA_913049565.1 uncultured Gammaproteobacteria bacterium | reverse complement strand
CAAAAAATAATCCGCACTTCGAAGCATGTAAGAACTATTATCACAGCCTGTTAAACCATGAATAAGTATAACGAGCGGTGTTTCTGTATTTCCCGTATCGCAACTGTTAAGTTTGGCGCTTAAATTATCATCCGTGCCATCGGTCATCATAAAGTTGATGATTTTGGATGATTCAGACTGCAAAGTCTTTGGCCTCGGCTGAATTGGGTTTCACAACCCGGTCTATTGCCGTCGCCAGGGCTCCTGCAGCAACCGCCCTGATGCCCATCACACCCACGCCCTGAGCCTTAGACGCCTGAATCACTTCTCGGGGTTTCGCAGTTTCCCCTGTAATCGCCATGTTGCCGGGGGAGTCGAGCACATTGGCAATACACTGAACCAAGGCTGGTGCTGGTGAATTTTCAACTGCTGCTAAGTTCGTTACCTGTGTGCTTGCCGCGGTAATGCCAAATGCGCCCATCTTTCCGGATGCCATCAAACTCTCAAAAACGGGAATGACGATGTCGCGATAGGTAGAGTATTCCACAGCAATATGCGGCAGTGCCCTCGGTCTTGTGGTTGCCTGCCAGCCATCGGGAATGATGTAACCGTGCAAGATATACACATCTACGTAATCGCGTGCTAGCCGCGCCAAACTCGCCGTCAAGGAATCGCGCAGTCGAGCTTCAATCTGCTCTCTTGGAATCGAACCAACCATACACTTGGTCGTAAGACGAAGATCCGCCGGATACCCGTCTGCAAAAGCCAGCCCCATGACACGCTCCGCCTCGCCATCGCCATAAAGCGGTGCCATATCAAACAGCCGAATGCCTGCAGAGTATGCGTCGCGCACAGTTGCTATCGCCTCGTCTTGCGAGGTTTCGCCCCATACTTGACCGATGCCACCGCCACCCAAGGTCAGCGCGCTGACTTCAAATAACTTGCCGAGACTATTATTTCGCATGCTAGGAACCTCTGGGCCTTGGTGAAGGTGTCAAGAGCATATCAACCAATGATCCGGGTCGTTTGACCAATCATTGTACCGATTATTGAAATTTAGCTAAAAAAAAGCCCCGACATGCGGGGCTTTTGAGATCAGCTTGCTGAGGCCCTGCTTACATGCTGTAGCTGACTCGAAGACCCCAGACTCGAGGCTCTCGGGCAGCAATGCCTCGAGTGAAACCAACCGCAGCAGACCCAAGTCCAAGACTCATGATGTTCTGCTCGTCTGTAATGTTTTGACCATAAATCGCTACAGACCAATCGTCTGAACCTGCGGGCTGCAGCGTAATTTGAGCATTCATCTCGCTCCAGCTTTCTAACTCGTCGTAGCTCAAGTTGAAGATCCGCGCGTAGTACTCAGACTGATAGTAGTAGTCTAAACGAGTGGTCAAATCGAAGTCACCAATCTCCATGGTATATTGAACACCGATGTTAGCCATCAGATCTGGGTGGGTCAGCGCATTGCCACTGACATCAGAGCTCAAACCATCGGTGATTACCGTCGCGGCGTCGTAACCCAAGATCCCTGCCATGGCCTCATAACCTGCCCGAACCGCCAGCGAAGGCAAATGCCCATCGGCTGGCAGAGAGGTAGCGCTCAAGAAGCTTACTGGAGTAGCTTGGCCCATGGTGCGGTCACCGTGGAATTCTGCAGGAATCAGCGCGCCTTGCAACGGCGATCCATCGAACGCGCCGGTAACCCACGCTTGATAGATGGCGGCAGCAGCATCCTTACGAGCGACAAAGACCTCCGATACTTCATCCTTCATCATATGCCAATCGTTGCTAACACCGGTTAACTGAAGGTCCGGGTTGAGCGGATCAAGCAAGGATTCGCCACTGCCAATTTTAGACTTTTCCCATGCCAAACCAGCATTGAACACTAAACCGGGAACGCTTCTCGGTGCCCAAAGCGCATCGGCTTCAAAACCGAAAAGATCTACGTCAATACCCTCGTTTACGTTAGTTTTGTTCACAATTTTCGTCACATGGTAGTCAGAAGCGTCGTAGAAGTAAGCCGCTGCATTAAGACGAATGCCTTGGTCTCTCAACTCTGTCTTGATACCAAGCTCATAAGCGGTGATTTCCATGTTCGCAAATACCTGTGGCGTATTAGGATACTTTTCAGCTTCGAGTGCTGGATTAAAACCGCCACCCTTGAAACCAGTCGAAATACTGCCGTAGACCATCGTATTATCGTTGAGTTGATAGTCTGCAACAAAGCGCCCGGTCGTGGCCGAGGAGCTCATTACCGGCTCTTCACCAGTCGTTGCACGGTACGCATCACCATATTCTGGTAACGCTCCGGCCAGCGGGGTGAAGCCAGTTCCAGGGCCGCCCAAACCAACAACATTCAAAAACGCTAGTTTGTTGTATTGAGACTTTTCATCACGTGTGTAGCGCAGTCCTGCCGTCAGACGTAGCTTTTCCGTCGCGTCGAAATAAAGCTCACCGAAGACCGCTTCAGATTGGGTGGCCGCAAGGCTGGCGTTACGGTAGAGACCAGGATACAACTGAACCGAAGCACCGTTTGTGAGCACTGCAGGCGGTGCCAACGAGAGCGCATCGAGGCCAGTGGCAGGAATATCATAGATGTAATCGCCTTCCATCTCGCTCCAGATCGCACCCAGAATAAAGTTCAGCCTGCCGTCAAAAGATGAGCTAAGACGCATCTCTACGACTTCGTCCTCTACGGATTGAAGCGTTCTGTCGTAACCTGTTGGATAACTTAGATACTCGGTGACACAGCCTCCGAAAACACCAAAGGTACCATCTTCCAACGAGCACTCGGGGCCATAGCCAGATATCGGCACAAGGCCGCCGGGGAAGCCTGGCACATCGTCGTTAAAGCGCAGCTTTTGCATTTCTTCGGAGGCATAACCTCTGGTGTTGTCGAAGTCACGGTTTTTAGTCATGGCGGAAACATTGAGTGACAAAGAGTCCGTAACCTGGTGCTCAATTAAAACCTGCACGCTGTCTTGCTCAACTTCATACGTTGGCGTACCGCGCATGTTGACTTCCCAAAAACCTTGGGGAGCGCCGGACATATCAGTGAAAGGCGTATAGTCAAGGAGACCTGTCAAAACCATAAGGTTTTCAACATAAGTTCCCATCGGGTGCGTTAACTCGTAAGCGTAGTCTGCTCCGGGCGTACAACCGGCAACGAATGAAGCATCTCTTTTACAAAATGTATTGTTCCTGAGGTTACGGGTTGAATCCTCAGAATAATCCTCATAGACGACTGTTACGGTCGTACGATCTGTCGGTTTGGCGGCAAGCGAAACCCGGAGAGCTTCGGAGTCGCGATTATCAATTCTATGGGTGTCCGTGAGTGAGTAAATATTTTTTGCGTAGCCGTCACGCTCTATCCCTTGGTATGCCAGACGAACGGCATAATATCCGTTGATCGGAATATTTAAATGGCCTTTCATCTTCTGGCCATTGTACTCGTGAAAGTCGAGGTCTATGCCTGCACTGACTCCCTCGAACTCAGGTCGCGCCGTAATCATGTTGATGGCACCACCTACCGAGTTGCGCCCAAACAACGTTCCTTGCGGACCGCGCAGTACCTCCACACGCTCCAGATCGAAAAATTCACCATCCTGAGCCGTCGTTCTTCCCATCGGGATGTCGTTAACGTGCACTTCTACGCCCGAGTCCGCAGTGGCCGATGTAGCGAGGTTAGTAATACCTCGGATAGAGAAAGCCCCACCAGTTCCATCAGAAGCAGCGAATTGTAGGCTTGGCGCTGCAAGCTGTAAGTCGCTCATTCCTTCAATCTGCTGCTCTTTTAGAGCATCGGCAGAAAAAGCAGTAACCGCTAACGGAACGTCTTGCAAACTTTGCTCGACGCGTTGTGCTGTAACGATAACTTCTTCCAAAACGTTGTCAGCTGCGTAAGCAGGTAAATACAATCCAAAAACAAGTGTGGGTACTGTTACCCACCAACAAGTGAATCTGTTGCTCATGCCGTTCTCCTCTCCCTTTTTATTTTTTGACCTGAAACATTTTGCAACAATTTCAGGCGGAGTTCACTAAGAGTTGACGAATAAATTACAAGTGTTTTAGCCCTGTCTTTTCTTTTTTTTAGCAGGCTAATTTTGAGTTCGCCGATAGAACGGACATATAGATCAGGGATACATACCCTTGCAACAGAAACCCACTACTGGCACCGAAGCGAGCCAAAATTCAAGGTACAGTTCAGGCCTTCACACATGCACGACCCAGCTGCCTGGGCGACATGCTGGGGGAAGAGTCTTTAGGGTGAAAGAGTACCCAGAGGGCCGTGCGGAAAATGGTCGGGGTAGAGAGATTCGAACTCCCGACATCCTGCTCCCAAAGCAGGCGCGC
>CAJWZG010000227.1 GCA_913049565.1 uncultured Gammaproteobacteria bacterium | reverse complement strand
TCTTGGTGATTTGGGGCGCAATGAGTGTCGTCGGGGATTTGTATGATGTTGAAGAAACATGGCGACAAAAGGCCAGAAATGTAACAGGTTTTGCATTGCCATGCGGCCATGCCATTCCTGAGGAAGCGCCAGATGAATTAGCAACCAAACTTTTGCAATTTTTTACCGATAGATAAGGAATTAGCGTTTAAGCTAGGTAACTTGATTAACCTTTCAATTAATCACTTAGCCAAAAATACGTTTGGTCATGTCAGGAAGGTCGGCTCCAAAGAATGCATCGTCAACAACCTTTTTATGTTCAGTTCCCAGCACGCGCGCAGTTATAGAAGCATATACGGCACGGGCATCAATGGTGGCGTTCAAATCACGGTTTTCAAACAGGTCTTTTTTCGATTAGGCCAGTTTAGCTGGTGATTTCTTTTATCACCTATGCCCCTGTGGCACTCTTTGCGGCCGTCTATCTGTTCGAAATGGAGAAAGTTGTGCGGTCAATCCTAAGAAACGTGTTGTTGATCAGTGTTGTCGGTTTTTTCGCGGGCTGCGCCGATTCCAACTTTGTTGCAGACGACTATCTCTATCTTGCAGATCAGTATGACGTCACGATACGCCGTGACGTCCGTGGTGTCCCTCATATTCTAGGCGACACCAACGCCGATACGGCGTTCGGATTTGCGTACGCGCAGGCTGAAGATAATTGGCAATTGATCGAAGATTCCATGCCTTTTTATCGGGGTAACAATGGGCTTTATAACGGTCAGGATGGTGCGGTAACCGACTTTCTCGTGCACTGGCTGGGCATATGGGAAACCTTGGATGCCTCCTACCAGTGGGATCTCAGTCCAGATGTGAGAACCTACATTGAGGCTTACGCCGACGGATTGAACTTCTATGCGGCCCTGCACCCTAAAGAGGTCGACAGGAGCATTTTACCGGTGACCGGCAAAGATGTGGTCGCGGGTTTTATGCTGCGTCACTTGATGTTTTATGGCTTTGACAGTGTGGTGCGCGAGATCATGTTAGGCGCGCGCAAGCGAGCGGTCAGCGAGATCATTCGCGAAGTCAAAAGCGATAGGCTCGAACTGCCACAGGAAGAGCTGCTGCTGGAGATTCCTGAGGCGCTAAAAAAAGCGCCGCCCGAGATTATGATGACAGGTGTCCCAGTGGGTTCTAATGCGTTTGCTATTGCGCCAAGCATTTCTGATGAGGGTGTAACCCGCTTGGCGATCAACTCTCACCAACCCGCAACGGGGCCGGTAGCGTGGTATGAGGCCCATATTAAAAGCAACGAAGGTTTGGATGTGATGGGCGGATTGTTCCCGGGCACCCCGTCGATCTTTGTCGGTTTCACTGAAAATTTGGGCTGGGGGGCTACTGTAAATCGCCCAGACCTCGCTGACGTATTCGTACTTGAAATCAATCCGGACAATGAAAATCAATACATGCTGGACGGGGAGTGGCGAGACCTTGGCGTTCGGCAGATCGAACTGAAGATCAAGCTTTGGGGCTTCTTGCCTTGGACTGTGACCCAGGAAGGCTTGCGTTCAGAGCATGGGCCCGTGCTGCGCACCGATCACGGAACCTACGCTATTCGATATGCGGGCATGGGCGAAATGCGCCAAGTCGAGCAGTGGTACAGGATGAACTTAGCGAAGGACTTCACGGACTGGAAAGAGGCCATGCGAATGAAAACATTCGCCAGCTTCAACTTTGTTTACGCCGACAGGGAAGGCAACATCATGTTTCTGCATAACTCGCTAACACCAAAGCGTGATATTCGATATGACTGGGAAAAGTATCTGCCTGGCGATGACTCATCTTTAATCTGGAGTGAAACGTTACCGTTTTCGCAATTGCCGCAGGTCGTAAACCCTGAGAGCGGCTTTGTTTTTAGTGCTAACCAAACACCCTTTAACGTCACCAGTGAAGCCGAAAACCCCGCCGAGAGTTCCTTCGCGCCAGAGCACGGCTTTCAGATGGACATGACCAACCGCGCGCACCGAGGTCTGGCACTGTTCTCTCAAATGGGACCAACGATTAGCGCGGAAGAATTTTCCGCGATTAAACACGACAAGTTTTATTCCCCAGCCACTCACTACGTTGCTTACCTGCAAAAAATTGCTGAACAGGAGTTTGCCAACGCTCAATTGGCAGAAGCTCAAACGGTGCTGGGATCTTGGGATCTCGGTACCGATGTGGACAATACCAGCGCAGCACTGGGCACTTGCATATTGCTTGCAGCAGAAAGAGCCGATAACCGTGAGCAACACGATGCGGCCGACGTATCGGAGCTACTGGGCACCTGCGCAGATCGTTTGGTCAAGGCAACGGGTAGACTTGATCCACCCTGGGGCGAAGTGAACCGACATGTTCGAGGTGATGTAAACCTACCCGTAGGTGGCGGCCCAGACATCCTTCGAGCCATCTATGGTCGGGGCCTTGATGAGGACGGGTATCTGACCAATGTCGCAGGAGATGGGCTTTATTACCTAGTGGCGTGGGATGCTGAAGGCGACCTATCAGTGGAAGGCGTGCACCAATTCGGCAGCGCTACCCTCGACGAAACATCACCTCATTTCAGTGATCAAGCCGAAGACTATGTCAATGAGATATTGCATGCACCACTCTTCGACGAGGCTTCGTTACAGGCAAACTTACTCCGAGCTTATCGCCCTGGCGCAGAGCTGGAATGATGGATGACAGGCTGGACGCAATAAGATGGATACACTTCAACCACTGACAGCCAATGGGCAAGTGCTGGATGCGCAGCACGTAGGGTTTAGCGAGGCCCCGTTGATTGTGCATATTGACTTTAAAAGTCCCTACGCATTCTTAGTGATCGAGCCAACCCGGCGGATGCTTGCAGCTTTAGGGGTGGTAGCTGATTGGCGCCCATTTGTCCTAGATATTGGTAGTTATTTGGGTACCGCTAAGCTCGCTAAGGACGGTAAGGTCGCAAAGCAAAACCGCAGCGCGGAGCAATGGTCTGGGGTGAAATATGCCTACTTTGACTGCCGTCGTTACGCCAATCTCTCGAACCAGACGATTCGTGGCACAGTAAAAATCTGGAACACCAATTTACCCGCAATAGGCATGTGGTGGATTAAGCGACACGAAGATTTGGCTTCCCAAAATCGAGTCAACGGTCTGCTTCAGCGCTTTATAGATGCCGTCTACCTTCCTTTCTGGCAGCGTGAGTTTGATGCCGAGGATGTGCACGTCGTTTATGGTGTGCTTGAGCAAATTGGAGCGCCAACCGAGGGGTTTTTGGAGTTCGCCCAAACCGAAGGAGCAGCATTTAATGACGTTGCTCAAAAGCAGACCTTTGACAGCGGCGTTTACGGTGTTCCAACTTATCAGTTACTTGGGCACTCGGATCACACGGGTGAACCCGCCAAATTCTTCGGTCGCGAGCATTTGCCGAGAATTTCCAGCATGCTGTCTAACCAAGTCGATGACCTGCCGGACGTAGCGTATAGCCTTGCGGTTGATGTCGAGGCATCAGCGCTGGAGAAAAGCGCCTCCCAGCCTGGTATCACGCAAGAGCAAAATCAGCTGGCGGTGTGGTTTGACTTTAAAAGTCCCAACAGCTACCTGGCTTTGTCCGCGTTGCTTGTTGCCAAACAACAGGGTCTCAAACTGACTTGGCACCCCTTCGATCATAAGCCTCTCAAGCAGCCGGCGCGCTTCGTAGCAGATGAAGACCGCTCAACTCGGCATCGCCGCGTGCGCGGTGAGTACATAGCGGCAGACATTCAGCGGTATGCACCGCATCCTTTGCAGGACATCTATCTTGAGACAGATTGCTCCGTGGCTAATATGGGGCTGCTCTGGCTGCGTGATACTGCGCCATCGCGGGTAGATGACTACGTGCAAAAAACCTTCGTCAGCATCTGGTATGACGAAACAGATATCACTGACGTATCAGCAGTAACCGAGCTGCTGCGCGCCTCGGTTGACGGTATCGCCTTCGACGAAAATGCCTGGCTGGAGTACGTGCAGAATCAAGGCCAGAAAGATTTGGTCAGCGCTTATGAACGCGCCGTTGCTCAAGGGGTTTCCTACGCCCCGACAATGTTTTTAGGCGATGAACCGTTTCAGGGTAGAGCGCAGTTGCCGCTCGTGATAGCTCGGCTGCGAGCAGGGATATGAATAGCAGCTTTTCGTTGCCGCGGATCTGTTGACAGCATAAGGCAAGCTCCTTCAGCATCACGACGCATTGAACGCCGACCACTTTCCACTAAGAGAGAACTTCATGAAAACAAAAATTACAGAGCTGTTTGGTATTGAGCATCCAGTGATTCAAGGCGGTATGCACTATGTTGGTCTAGCTGAAATGGCCGCTGCGGTTTCCAATGCTGGTGGTCTTGGCATCATTACCG
>CAJWZG010000226.1 GCA_913049565.1 uncultured Gammaproteobacteria bacterium | reverse complement strand
AAACCCCGCCGCCGCAAACGCAGCTGCCATTTCAATTTGTCCATTAACTCCTTGTTCTCTAAGTATGGCAACGGTAGGCGTGGCTCGGCCAATCACTCCCGGGACTTCCGCTGGGTCGAAGGTCAATCGAGCACTCAAACCCGGATTCTCTTCTCGAGAGAGCGCTATCGCAGCAAACTCCTCATCGGCGCAAGCGGAGGAATCCCGGCGGCGCTGAAGCGTATAACTGGTTCTCGCCCACTGTTGCTGGAGCTCAGCACGGGACGCTGCGAAAATTTCTTGGCCGTCTTGCTGGATAATCACTTGTTCATCGCACCGTACTGAGCCAACGACGGTGGCATGAATTTGATCGATGGCTATGAGTTCCGGAAGCAGCGCCGCAGCCACTTGCACCACCATGCCGATTTCCTCGTTGAACAACACAGATAACACTTGGGTTTCTGCGGGTAAGTCGATATTTAGACCCATCCGCGCGGCAAAGGCCATCTCAAGCAAGGTTGCCAGCAAACCACCATCTGAGCGGTCATGCATGGCTAGAATCTTGCCCTGGCGCTTCCAATCGATAAGTAGATTCAACAGGGCTTTTAGAGTCTCGGGGTCTTCGACATCTGGCGCTTGGTCGCCCAGTTGCGAATACACCTGCGCTAAGGCACTACCGCCAAGACGCTGCTCATCGTCCAAGTGCAGGAGCACTAAAACGCTGTCTTCATGATCCTGCAGCTGGGGAGTAACCGTTAACCGCGCATCCAACACCGGCGCGAAACTCGAGACGACAAGTGTCAGTGGCGATACAACCGCCTTTGTTTGCTCGCCGTCCTGCCAGCGCGTTTGCATCGACAGCGAATCCTTACCGACAGGTATCGCAATACCTAGCGCGGGACAAAACTCCTCCCCCACGACGCTTACCGCATCAAATAGCGCCTGCTCCTCTGCATTACTACCTGCTGCAGCCATCCAATTGGCAGACAAAACCACGCGCTGTAGAGACTCAATGTCGGCGCTTACTATATTTGTCAGCGACTCTGCAACGGTCATACGCGCTGCCGCCTTGGGGTCAATCAGGGCGATTGGACTACGCTCGCCCATCGCGAAGGCCTCACCGGCAAATGTACGATAACCCGCCAACGTCACTGCTGCGTCAGCGACGGGTACTTGCCAAGGGCCGATCATCGGTTGGGTTGCAACCAAACCGGTAATACTGCGATCTCCAATGGTAATCAAGAACTGCTTACTGGCTACCGCAGGCAACTGCAGAACACGGTTTATCGCATCGCCAAGCTCCACCTCCTCTAGCAACAATGGCGAAAGCTGGATTTGCTGCCGTTGAAACTGACGCGTCATTTTTGGTGGCTTGCCAAGCAGCACGTCTAGCGGTAGATCGACGGGATTGTTGGCAAAGTGCTGGTCGGCTACATGTAGTTGACCACCTGCTTGCGAGCGCCCTACGACAGCATAGGGACATCGCTCACGCGCGCAAATCGCTTCGAAAGCAGCCAGTTGGTCTGCTGCAATACCCAGCACATATCGTTCTTGTGCTTCGTTGCACCAGATCTCCAAGGGGCTCATGCCAGAATCAGCTCTGAGCACATCGCGCAATTGGATCTTTCCACCCGTATGCGCATCATGAATCAGCTCTGGGAGTGCATTGGATAACCCCCCAGCTCCCACATCGTGGATCAATAAAATCGGGTTGGTTTCACCCAGACCGCAGCAACGGTCTATCACTTCCTGGCAGCGACGCTCCATTTCTGGATTACCGCGCTGTACGGAGGCAAAATCTAAATCCGATGAGCTGCTTCCCGAGGCCATGCTCGAAGCAGCACCACCACCCAGACCAATCAGCATCGCTGGGCCGCCCAATACAACTAGGGCTGTGCCATCTGGAAAATCTTGGGCATGCACATGCCCATCGCGCACGCTGCCCACGCCCCCAGCAAGCATCACTGGCTTGTGGTAACCGCGCACCGGCTCATCAGCACTCGCCTGATACTCAAAGGTACGAAAGTAGCCATTAATTGCAGGACGGCCATACTCATTGTTAAAACTGGCTGCACCGATGGGGCCTTCAAGCATAATATCCAGAGCCGAGACCATATGCTCTGGCTTACCCGTGTTCAGCTCCCAGGGTTGAGGAAGCTCCGGCAAATTCAGATGCGATGTGGTAAAGCCTGTAAGACCCGCCTTGGGTTTTGAACCACGGCCAACGGCCCCCTCGTCGCGAATCTCCCCGCCAGCGCCCGTGGCTGCGCCAGCAAACGGCGCTATCGCTGTGGGGTGATTATGCGTTTCAACCTTCATCAATATATGTGCCGGCTCAGGCGCGAAGGTATAGCGCTGAGAATTGTTATCGACCCAAAGACGCTCTATCTTTGGCCCCTCTATCACAGCAGCATTATCGCTGTAAGCGCTAAGAATGCCCTCACCATTGATCTGGCAGTACGTGTTGCGAATCATGCCGAACAAAGAACCTGTCTGGGGCTTTTGATCAATCAGCCAGTCGGCGTTAAAAATTTTGTGGCGGCAGTGTTCAGAGTTCGCTTGAGCAAACATCATCAACTCGACATCCGTTGGGTCACGCTGGAGCTTCTGATAGGCGTTCCGCAAGTACTCAAACTCGTCATTGGATAAGGCCAGACCCAGACGGGTGTTCGCCTTGTACAGTGCGGTAAGTCCCTCGCTTGCCAAGGCGATGTCTTCAACCGGCTTGGGTTCAGCTTGCTCGAACCAGTCACGAAAAGACTCTTCAAACCAGCACTCTTCGGTCATACGATCGTGTACACGGTTCAAATCGATACCGCTGACATCCGTTTCATCGGTAACGAACCAGCGCACGCCCCGCTCTACCCGTACCACCTTGTGCAAACCGCAGCGGGCAAAAATATCACTGGCTTTACTGGACCATGGTGAAATCGTGCCGCTGCGGGGCATAACTGTCGTTAGTCTTTTGCCCTGTTTGGTTGGCAGTTCAAGAGTTGGGCCATAGGTTAACAACTGGTGTGTTTGAGCAAGTTCACTTGAGCTGAGCGTTCCTTCGATCTGTAAAACGTGAACAAACTGGGCATAAATCACAGCCGGATTGTCGTTTTGTATCTTGGCGAGTGCGAAAATAGACAGGGCCGCCGGGCCGTCGAGCAGCAAGGGAGCCACAGAGTCTGGGGTCGCGTTCAATATGCTTGCCTGTGCAGGATTTTGAGGGACTTCATCATAAACCAATGCCGTCGATGTTTAACGCTTAGACGCAAAGAATCGTTTCATCCGCTCTGCGCAAAATTCGGCCAATACGCCTTCAGTCATATCGAATCGATGATTGTTGGGATGATTTGCAAGGCTCCTATGGCTTACTAAGGCTCCGGCCTTAGGCTCGCGCGCACCGAATACGATCCCGCCCACTCTCGCGTGCACCAGTGCGCCAACGCACATTAGGCAGGGTTCGACGGTCACATACAGTGTGCTGTCGGGCAGACGATAATTGGCCTCGTTCTGCGCGGCTTGCCGCAGCGCTACGATCTCGGCATGGGCTGTTGGATCGTTAGCCCCGATAGGTTGGTTGAACCCGCTTCCAATGACTTCTTGGTTACGCAGCAAAATCGCGCCGACCGGCACCTCACTGGCTGCAGCCGCTTGATCTGCCAGCAAAAGCGCCTGATGCATGTGCAGCTCATCAGTATCAGTGGGGTTATCCAAACCCAGCACCTCATAGCGGCGTTCAAAATTGTGGGTCAGGCGGCCCCAATCGCTCGCTCCTGCGCGAGACTGATGCAAGGCAAATGCCTCACCATCGATAAAAGCCTCTTTGACATGAAACAGCGTTGGGTCAGTTGAATCCGTCCAAACATCAAAGGCAAGGCAGCCGGATTCAGCACGAGTCAGCGCTTTATGCCTCACCAGGGCAGCATGCACCTGTTCGTGTTGATCCCGCGGCACGATTAGCACGCCCTGCAATGTCACCATGGTTTGCGATCCCGAATTAAGCAATCTGATATTACATGACATCAACAACTCACCGGCAGGGTATAGGTTTGCTGAGCAGCCACTTCATGCGATGCTTATCTCAACTTGAATTGAAATAAGGGAGAGAGCAATGAGCGAAGAGCAAGCAGTTATCGTAGAGCGCCGGGGCGGTGTGATGGTGATAACCCTCAACCGACCTGAAGCTATGAATTCAATCAATGGCGCACTGTCTAACGGCCTATGGTCGGCTATTCAAGAACTGGATGCCGACAACTCCTTAGTCGCCGGTGTGATTACCGGCAACGGGCGCGCTTTTTGCGCCGGCATGGACCTCAAAGCATTTGCGCGGGGTGAAGACATTGGCCCGTTGAATCAATTCGTGCGTACTGGCGCGACTAAACCGCTGATTGCAGCCGTTAATGGTTTTGCCC
>CAJWZG010000225.1 GCA_913049565.1 uncultured Gammaproteobacteria bacterium | reverse complement strand
GCGAATCGGGCAGTGGTTTTTGGACAGTGGGCTCGCGCATTTGGTTGATTGGCCTTATCGCTTTGTGGCTTTGCACACCGATCATCCGTCGCAAACTTTGGGGCGACGACATGCCTCCCCTACTGAGCATGCGTACGATCCAAGTCTGCGGGGTGACGTCGCTTACGGTTCTGCTCTCAATGGTTGTCAATCTTAACAGCGAAGAAGTGAGAGAAATTAGCGAGCGAGCGCCATTGGAGATAAGTCGCGACAGCGATTGGAGTGCTTATGGTGCGAGTCAGGCAGGCACTCGGTACGCGCCGTCGGATCAGATCAACACAGATAACGTGCACAAACTGACCAAAGCATGGGAATTCGACAACGGCAGAATAGGCCGCTTCAGCGCCACGCCAATTCAAATTGGCGACGTCATCTATCTGTGCACAGCACAGAACGTGATGCTGGCGCTGGATGCAGATACTGGTGAGGAGCGCTGGCGTTTCGACCCGGATAACGAGACCCCTCCTTTTGGCATTATTGGCAATTGCCGGGGAGTCACCCACGTCAAGTTGCCGGATGCGCCCAGCGGCGAGGTCTGCGCGGAGCGAATTGTTACCGCCACCACCGACGCCCGCATGATCGCTGTGGACAAAACCACCGGTCAACCCTGCCAAGATTTCGGCGACGAAGGTCAGATTTCTTTGCTTGCAGGCATGGGTGAAGTGAAGCCTTACTACTACTTCGTAACCTCACCGCCCACTCTAGCGAGCGGTGTTCTCGTTGTTGGAGGCTGGGTGCTCGACAATCAAGAAATCGAGGAGCCTTCAGGCGTTGTTAGGGCCTACGACCCGCGCACGGGAGAGTTGGCCTGGGCTTGGGATATGGGCCGCGAAGGCAATACGGCATTACCCGCCAAGGGAGAAACCTATACCCGAGGCACCCCCAATGTTTGGAGCCTGACTTCAGCTGATGACGAGCTAGGCCTCGTTTATGTGCCCACGGGCAACGCGACACCCGATTACTTTGGCGCCCATCGCACCGAAGTCATGGACAAATACGCCAGCTCGATCGTCGCTATTGACGCTAAAACCGGCCTCACGCGCTGGCACTTTCAAACCACCCATCACGACATTTGGGACTACGACGTGCCCTCCCAGCCGACGCTTACAGACATCAACATCGCTGGTGAGCTGCGCAAGGTGGTCATCGTGCCTACCAAACGGGGCGAGCTTTTTGTCTTAGACCGAGTTACCGGGGAGCCCATTACTGAGGTGACCGAGCGCCCAGTTCCGCAAACGAACCTCCCCGGTGAGTACACCAGTGCAACTCAGCCGTTCTCCACGGGTATGCCATCCTTTGCCCACCCGCAAATTCGCGAAAGCGATCTCATTGGCTTTACGCCTTTTGACCAAATGGCATGTCGTCGAACATTTCGCGAACTGCGCTATGAAGGGCCAATGACGCCACCATCGGTTCAAGGCACGCTGCTGTATCCCGGGCCCGCCGGTGGTATGAACTGGGGATCCGTTGCCGTAGATGAGCGTCGGCAACTCCTTGTGGTAAACAATCTGCACCTGCCATTCCAGATCCATATGATCCCCCGTGAAGAAGATGTCGCACGTAGCGAGGAGGATGGCATCAGCAGGGGCTACGGTATCGGCGGACCGCAACGCGGCACACCATTTGCTGCCCGTGTGCAGCTACTGAGCTCACCGTTTTTCATCCCCTGCTTGAAACCGCCCTACGGCGAGATTGCGGTAGTCGATTTGACCACTCAAGAGACAGTCTGGCGGCGCGGCTTCGGGGCACTCAGCATCGGCCTGCCTTACTCAGCTGGCTCGTTCGTAACCGCTGGAGGCCTCATCTTTAATGCCGGCGTCATGGATAACAAACTCAGAGCCATCGATATCGAAAACGGAGAACTACTTTGGTCGACGAATCTTGATCGTTCGTCAGGCGCTACGCCCATGAGCTACGTTAGCCCGACAACCGGAAAACAGTACATTCTGGTTGCGGAGCCTGCCGAGGGTGGCCGAGAAGATCTCGAGGAGAGTCATCAGACTGAGCAAGGTGAAGAGGTCAAAAAGTTGGCAGGCGGTAAGGTCATCGCCTACGCGCTGGAAGATTGAGCCGCCGCAGAGCGGCTCAATTCAACTCGCGAATTTTTTACCTAGGTCGCATCCCACCTCAAACAACATATCTCCGCGCTCACGATACTTGGCTTCGAACATACTGATTGGTGTCTCATCAGGCACCGTTTGGTTTAACGCTTTGAAACCGGCAACCGAGAGCGCTGCCACAAATTCTTCAGCATACAATGACCAGTTTGTGCGAACCGTGAGATAGCCCTGCAGATTTAAAAGAGCTGAGAATGCCGGAGAACCGTACCAGCGCTTACGCAGCTGGGAAGCCTTGGGATAAGGATTGGGATAGAACAAGTAGTGCGCCGACAACTGCCAGCCTGCGGTAGCAGCCAATCGCCAGAAATCATTCACATCAGCCCGAACCATCACATAGTTGGAGTCATCGCTTCTACGATGGCGGGCAAGGCGATGTTGCGACTTGTCGATGCCAATGATCAAAGCGTCAGAGAATCTAGCCGCTAACTGACGGGTGCTATCCCCGGTGCCACTGCACGAGTCGAAAATCAGCCGCGCATTGGATTGTTCCACCCTCCCACGAATGGATTCGAATGCCTCAACGGAGTGTTTAGCCAAAGGCCTCCGCCAAGTAGACCTTAAGTGTTTCTTAACTACCTTTTTCAAATGGTCATCTTTTGGCTTTTGGGATAATTTCTCCAATTCAACACTCCAGCGCCCGTTTAGGCTAGCTCACACTCACGGACGGACTGGTCCACCATCTCTTTGAAATTTGTGTTCCGACCTCTTCATTTTACAAAGAATCCCAGAGCCTTAAGATTTTTGTCGTGGCTTTCTCTTGTAATACGGTAACCACTCAGCGCGATGACTGCGCAAGCGCAGCAAATAAAGGTTGAGAGGACCGATGCAATCGCCAGATTTATCGCTGCAGCCTCTTTCTCAAGAACTGTCTCGGCCACATCAAAACCCGCCCAGGTCAGTATTACACCACCTAATAATATGCCGACATTAGCCGTAAGCTTACCGATGAAATTGTCTGCAGCCATTACAAGGCCCTCTGATTGATTTCCTACCGAGACTTGATGTTCTTCATTTATGTCCGCAAACATCGAGGTCGCACATATGAAAAAAATTCCCCAGGAAACGGCTTGAACAAAGCCGTGCAAAGAGTAGATCCACCACAATCCGCTGAGCACTCCTAGACCAGCAGAAGGAAAAATTTTTAGTTCAGTGTGTGCCTCAATTATCAAGAGCATGAAGGGAACCGGTGCCGTAAGGAGCGCAAAAACACAGGTCAAGATCGCTAATCTTTTCTTTGCAAATCTTGAGAGCAGAGGGATCGCTAGGAAAGCTCCAATTGCTGCGCCCGTTACGGTTATAAAACCTGAGAAGTACTTATCCATTGGCTCCCAATGCCAAAGATAGCTGTCAAAATAAATCCCCGTGCCGCTGTCTACGCCAGCGTTGAATGAGAAGAAAACAGTCGCCAAAAGCAAGGACTGCCAGGAAGGATTTTTTATCAGTTTCTTCGCGTCAAACAAGAACCCGTTCATCGAGAAACTTTTCTGCTCCGTTGGACCGAGCTCAAACTCAGTTTCGACGTTTCTCAATTGCCATGACGAGACCCCGCAAAACCAGAACGTTACTACTGCAATCCATAGACTCGCACCAACGTAGCCACTCGCATCATTCCAATCGCTCAAGAAAAATAAGAGCACTCCTCCAACGCCCCATGCCTCTCCCGCTATTCCCATAAGTCGGCCCCTGCTAAATATAAAATTTCTCTCGTCGTACTCTCGAAAAAGCTCTAACGCTAGGGCCTGTCGCGGAACAGCATAGACAGTTTGAAATAGTCGAAAAAAAGTGACGATCGTAGTCATCTGCGCGAAAAGGGCTAACTGAGAGGTCCCAAGGCGCAGAGAAAAAAGTAGGACGATAAGAAAACAACATGGCAGAACAGCTAAGAGCATAAGAGGTACACGACGGCCCAACCGGTGAGAAAAACGATCTGAGAAATACGCGATGGCTGGATCACTAAACGCGTCGAACGTAACTGAGACTGCAATAGCAACGCTTGCCAAAATCGCAGATAAACCCAGGACTTGGTTGTAATAATAAAGAAGCAACATGCCGAGGAAACTATTACAGGCGCTCATTCCGCCGTTCCCCATGCACCAAGCGACTGTCTTTTTGCTAATGCCAGGCGCCGCTAGAAAAAAAGCTGTCACGGAGTCTGCGGGATCATTCAATGATCCCGCGGACCCATGCTTTTTGGAATCTTTCACCGTCATAGCGCGATTTTTATTTTTATTTTTATTTTTATTTTTAAGAAGCTTCTTTGAATACCGCTTTTAATTTTCAGGCGGAAACT
>CAJWZG010000224.1 GCA_913049565.1 uncultured Gammaproteobacteria bacterium | reverse complement strand
CAGCCTGATGATAAAGAATTAGGTTACATCAGCGACATGGTCAAACAGTCTTTGGAAGAAGGAGCTGTAGGCTTCTCAACCTCGCGATTCTTGCTACACACCGTACCCGATGGCCGCTGCACACCTGGAACCTGGGCTGACCTTCGCGAGACGAAGGCGATCCAAGAAGCCATCATTGCTGGCGGTGGCCAAGGCGCAATATTCCAATCAGCCAACGACATGCAGACGCGCTACGAGACCGAACTACAGATGTTCCGAGACGCGACTGAGATGGGGTGTCAGGTCCTGTTTTCTGGTGGCACAGGTGCCGAAGGCGACGGTGGCGTAACTCGCTGGAGCGAGTTTTTTGAAGAACAAAACAGCGGCGGCAAGCGTTTGGCAAGCATCTGCCATACCCGTCCTAGTGGCGCATTTTTTGGTTTAGCCCAACTGTCACCATTCACGAAAAAGTCTACCGCGTGGCGAGACTTGATGGCCTTACCCACAATAGCGGCCAGAGTGGAAGCAATTAAGAATCCAGCAACCCGAGCCACCCTAGTCGCCGAAGGCATTGCCGCCGGTGATATGACTCAGCTTGCACATATGCTGCACCCCTTTGGTATGGAGGACACACCGAACCTTGACTTCAACCGTAAAGCTAGCCTGCAACAACTAGCGACCGAAGCCGGCAAAGATCCAGTGGAGGTTTATGTTGATCGCCTGGCTGCCTCCCAGGGCAGGGAATTTTTCAACTTTTGGATGTTCGGCGGCAATTTAGAAAATCAGTGGAAGTATATGCAACTGCCTCATGTTGTCCCCATGCTGGGTGATGCGGGTGCCCATGTAGGTTTCTTCACCGATACCGATTCACCCACTGTATTACTAAGCGAGCTAACCAGAGAGCAAGGGGTATATACCCTGCCTGAGGCGATCCATCGAATCACCGGCAAGTCGGCTGAAATTATCGGACTCAAAGAACGCGGGGAGCTACGCGAGGGTTGGCACGCGGATATCAACATTATTGATTACGAAAACCTCAGTACCTGTCAGCCAGAGTACGTCAATGACTTCCCCCACGGTGGCGGGCGTTTCATTGTCAAGAGCCAAGGTTATGACGCCACAATCGTGGCGGGCCAAGTGGTTGTGGAAAACTGCAAGCACACTGGCCAGCGACCCGGGCAAGTCATTAGAGACTTTGTGCGGGGCTAGCTTGCAAGAGTGGCCATTGGACCGAAGCTCGGAAAACCTTCCGAGCTTTTCCTTCACTGCCGTAGTGTAAATTAGACAAAGCCTGCCTTTGGCGATAGCCCAAAAGCGTGCTTATCGCTCTTTGCGGTAAATCTGCTCGAGTACCTCGTAACCCTCTTTCATCAGGCCCTCACCTGTCTCTGCGCCTGCCACACCAAACTTCATATATGGCTTTCTTCGCGGATCGTAAGGCAGCCATGCACCTGCTATCGCCCCGTTAGGGTCGCCATACGTTGAAAAATTGACCCAGAAATCTGACATCTGCTCAGCAAGAGTCTCATCGTTGGAGGTACCGTAGTTAGGCGAGTATCGAATATTGTTGAAGGCATAAACAATTTCCGCGGCGTGAAATGCTCCGAGTTCGGGGCCTAACGGTTGTGCTGTAAAGTAGTACAGGTAGGCGTCTGAAGCATGCTGCTCGGATTTCGTTGCCCAGAAGTGCATATTCCATCCAAATCCTGCATCTGATGACAAAGCGAGCACTGATCCGCGAATATCATCCGCAGGATAGGCTGCAAGCACACGAGCCGCGTCCTCACCAAAGTATCTTGTCAACATGTCTTCATAAGAATCTTCATCGGTGGGCATCGTTTGTAGGGCACCCAGCGTCGTACCTTCTTCGGCGTTATAGCCCAGCATTACGGGCACCCGATTGAATTTCCCTTCCTCGAACAGCGTATAAAGCTGTGCAGGAAGAATCTTTCCATCGACAATCGCTCGGTAAGATCGGCCGTCATCCGCTTGTAGGACAACGTGCGCGTCAAGCTTACGCATCGCTGCCACCGAGGCAACGTCAAGATTCTTTTGCAGGGCTATTCCCCGGCTTTCCGCTGAGTTTTCGCCGCCGCGCAGGACCGGAATTTTGCGAAAGTTACCACCACTTTGACCGATCGCGCGATGAAACAACCCCTTTGCTTCAGGCGAGCTCACCAGATGATTGACACTCCATGAGCCCGCTGACTCACCAAATATGGTGACGTTGTCTGGATCACCGCCAAACGCAGCGATGTTATCTCTCACCCAGCGCAAAGCCTGAATCTGATCAGATATGCCATAGTTTCCCGAACTGTTCGACACTGTTTCGCCGCTCAACTCGGGGTGGGCCATATAGCCAAAAACGCCAAGGCGATAATTGATGGTGACCACTACTACGCCTTTTCCCACCAAGGCGGCTCCATCGTAGGCTTGATTCGAACCCGAGCCTCTAGTCAGCGCGCCTCCATGAATCCACACCATGACTGGGAGAGCTTCTTCCTTAGGCATGGAGGACCAGACGTTGAGGTACAAGCAGTCTTCACTGGCTGGGGCGGATGATCGTGAAAAGAAAGACCCCTCAGGATAAGGGTGCTGAATACAGGCGGGACTGAACGTCGAAGCATTACGCACCCCACGCCAACCAGGGTGGGCTTCAGCGTAAGTCCAACGCCGTGCTCCCGTTGGCGCAATGGCGTAGGGGATATTTTTGAATACCGACACCGAATCCGATCGATCTGACGTCACACCTAGCAATTTACCGCTTGGCGTAACGATTTGTGCGGCAACGACGTTACCCGACCACATCCAGATAACGCAGAGCATACAACCCAGTAACTTCATTTTTCCTCCGGCAAATTTTGGCCCGCTAGGCTAGTCAGTAATGGCAGCATAGATAATGTTCTTCAGTTGACCTCTGAAGTTAAAGGTTGCCGACGGCATGAGCTGGGTCATGAACACTACGTATAAATCTTCAACGGGATCAACCCAGAAAATAGTCGAGGCTGCCCCTCCCCAGTAGTAATCCCCAGCGCCAATGGTGCCGGATGCAACCTCATCCAACGTTGATGCGAAACCTAGCCCAAAACCCACGCCCTCATAGGCCGTTTCAGAAAACGCGCCCATGGCCGCGTGGCTAAGATCGGCGCCGCCGGCAATGTGGTTTTGAGTCATCAATGACAAAGTCCGGCTGCCGATGATCTCGACACCATTAACGGTGCCCTGCAACCTGAGCATTTCGCAAAATTTCGCATAGTCTGCGGTTGTACTGACTAAGCCGCCGCCACCCGAGGGAAAACTTGGGGCTCGCTTGTATTTACTGGTTTGAGGGTCGTCGAGCAGTTGCAGAGACTTGTCTGCAGCGCGCTGATAATTCGCCGCAAAACGATTCAATTTGTCCTCCGGCACCCAGAACCCGGTGTCCTTCATACCCAGCGGGTCGAAGATACGTTGCTGCAAAAAGTCTTCAAACTTTTGCCCGGAAATGAATTCAACTAGGCATCCGCAAACATCGGTAGCCAACGAGTACAGCCACTTAGTGCCGGGATCATATCGCAACGGCACTTGCGCCATTTTATCCGCGAAGGTTGCAATGGTCTCACCATCGCCGCGTTGAACACCCAGCTGCTGATAAACTGCATCAACAGGATGGGGATCGACCGGTAACAGTGCCCCATAAGTTAAGCCGGCGGTATGGGACAGCAGATGACGCATGGTCATTGGAGACGCCGGTGTACGCGTTTCCATCTCGTCGCCAGCTCCTTGCACCCACACTCGTTGATTTCGCCAAGATGGCAAAAAACGATAGACAGGATCGTTTAACTGGAAGCGCCCCTCTTCGAACAACATCATCAGAGCGATCGAGGTAATCGGTTTCGTCATGGAGTAGATGCGGAATATGGTGTCATCGGTAATGGGCTTTGCTCGCTCGCGATCCATCTCTCCAAAAGATTCAAAGTAGGCAGGCACACCGTGCCGGGAAACCATGACCTGACAGCCGGCAATTTTACCAGGATTCATATAATTTTCGTTCAAATGCCGATCGATCTGTTGCAGTTTCGATGCGGAGAACCCCGCTTTAACTGGATTCACTTCCATACCTGCTCTTCCTTTTCTCCCTCGTACGCTGTGTTTATCGCTGCACCCAACACCGCACTTAACTCTTATCTAAAGCTCGCTTTCCATACGGTATGCTCGAGCTGCGCTTGCAGCAAACAGTTCCGTTTTTTCCGCGGCCGACCCTCCAGCAGAAATGCGTTTAAACGCATTCCAACAAACCTGATAACTGCACCAACGTTTTTGTACTGGAAAGTTCGACTCGTACATAGAACGTGCAGGGCCAAAAGCATCAATACATGTCTCCATCCAAGGGCGCCAAGCTCTAGCGACCTCATGAGAACTCGGGGGCAGGGTGCGCTCGCCTTCATAACTGGGCATGCGGATCGGCATGGCTCCAAGCTTAACAAACACATTATGACGCTC
>CAJWZG010000223.1 GCA_913049565.1 uncultured Gammaproteobacteria bacterium | reverse complement strand
ACATCTTTTAACACAGGGAAACGAATATCCCACTTCTTATCAAATGCCTTAATGATTTCTGGCGAATCGTAAGTCATACCCGCAACGCCGACGTGGATGGCATCAAACTGGTCTTTTAGGTCATTCAGTTTCACGAACTGACGGATGCAGAATGGTCACCAATCGACGGATCGATTAAAGATAAACAGTAGGCCTTCAGAGCCGCTCAGGCTCGACATGTCTCGCCGATTTCCGTCCTGATCAACTGCCGACAACATGGGAGCCATAGAGCCAACACTCGGCCCCCATTCCGCCGTGTAGTCGGAGTCTGCAAAGGCAACGTGAGACAGCACCGCAAGCGCTGTAGCGAAGAGGGTTCGTCGTATCGCCACTATCCAGCTGATTTTTTTCGATTGCATAAGCATCTCCTGCAGGATCAAAGTGTCAGTTCTAGTTCATCTGTGTTTTCACGTCAATCCGCGAATTGTCTACTGGAGCAACATGCCCGACAGATAGATGTCTGCTCCAAAATCGCGTGGGTTTGAAGCTAAGAACTACAAGACAACATAGAGCATCCAGAACGATTACGTGCCCACTCTGGTCGCTTAGCCGCATATTCTTCCATGCCTTCTTGCCAGGTATACGGATTCTTTAAAACCTGCATCCACTGTGTGAGTTGTGCGAAGTCGCCGCGCTCTGCCTGGTCGATGGCTAGCTGCGCTAAGTAGTTGCGGGGCACGTAGAGCGGGTTGGTGCGATTCATCAGTTCTACTCTTGTGGCCGGCTGCTGATTTTGCTGCCCCGCTGTTTGCAAATAGTGCCGCAGCCATTGCAGGGTTTGTTGTCTTAGCGCATTGCCGATTTGATCCGGGGCATAATACGCATCGGATAAAAATACCCAATCCGTTTCGGGGTCTTTAACGTCAGCTAAGTGCCGGAAAAACAGCGTCATATCGGTTTCGGTTTCTGTCAGCAATTTCAGTAATCGATTTATCAGTTCGGCATCAAAATCTGGCAGCCCCAGCTTATCAGCCATCATCCGTTGCCACTTCGTTTCATAGGCGGTAGCGAACCCACCCAAAATTTCTTCTAGTGGTTTCGTTTCTTCTATTAGCGGATACAGAGCATTGGCCAGTTGCAGTAAATTCCATTGTGCGATCGCCGGCTGTTGTCCAAAGCGGTAACGGCGCTGGCCGGCATCGGTGGTGTTCGGTGTCCAGTTGGGATCAAACCCTTCGAGCCAACCGTAGGGCCCGTAGTCGATGGTTTCGCCGAGAATCGACAGGTTGTCGGTGTTCATCACACCATGCACAAACCCAACACGCATCCATTCCACCATCAGCCTTGCCGTACGCTGGCATACCTCTTCGAACCAAGCCAGGTATCGGGTTTTCGCATCTTGATGCGCGTTGGCAATGTCGGGAAATTCTCGCTCGATGACGAAGTCGGTAAATGCGGCTAGTAACTCGTTTTCCTGTCGTGCGGCCAGCATCTGAAAGTGCCCAAAGCGCACAAAAGAAGAGCTGACACGGCAAACCACAGCACCGGGCTCTAGCGCAGGGTGTCCATCGTAGAGCATGTCGCGCATAACTTTTTCACCGGTGCCAATCAGCGATAAAGCCCGGGTAGTAGGCACGCCCAGGGTAAACATAGCCTCTGAGCAAACGTACTCGCGAAGCGATGAGCGCAGCACCGCCAGACCATCTGCGGTTCGCGAGTATGGGGTTTCGCCAGCTCCCTTGAGTTGCAGCATCCGATGCCCATCAGGCGTTGTAACCTCACCCAAGTTGATGGCGCGACCGTCACCAAGCTGTCCCGCCCAATTGCCGAATTGATGTCCGCCATAGCAGGTAGCGTGTGAATCCATACCGGGCAGGAGCTTGTTGCCAGCAAAGATCTGTAGAAACTCTGCGCTCTTGCAATCATCATCGGTAAGGCCAATGGACTGTGCGACGGCAGATGATGCGTGAATAAGATAAGGCGCAGCGACAGGTGTTGGTTCCACACGGGAGTAAATGGCTTTGCGTAGTTGCCTGCGCTCACTGTCAGATTGTGGATCAGCGGGCAAGCTTCGGGTGAACGCGTTATCGAAATTAAGGGTTTGCATAGTGTCTTCGCGCAGTTAACTAGAGATAATAGGGTAAAGCGTAAGTCCGCGTAACTCGACCCGCTTGCAAGGCTAGATCGTTATCAAAGCCTCGCCTCGCGAGGGATCAAAGTGTATGTTTTGGGTAGGGAAAGGAGGAGATTATGTCGGAAGCAATTGCTGTACCCGTATTTGATGCGCAAGCCACGCCGTTGGAAGAGTTTGACGTCAGTAGCGCTCAGTTAATGCAGGCGGATGAGCACTGGGCTTATTTCGCAAGGCTGCGTAACGAAGCCCCCGTGCATTACTGCAAAAACAGTCTATTTGGGCCGTATTGGTCGATTACCCGGTTCTCGGACATTATGGAAATCGAGAAGAACTGGCAGGACTTTTCCTCTGACTTGGGAATTACCTTAGGGGATCGCCCTGAAGATTTCTCAACCCCAAATTTCATCGGCATGGATCCACCCAAGCACGATCAACAACGTCAGACGGTGCAGGGTGTTGTTGCGCCAATGAATCTGAAGCTAATGGAGTCGTTGATTCGTCAGCGCGCGGTCAATATTTTGGAGTCGCTGCCCGTTGGTGAGACCTTCAACTGGGTTGATCTAGTCTCCGTCGAGCTAACAACCCAAATGTTAGCTACCATTTTCGACTTTCCATTCGAAGACCGGTACAAGCTTACCTATTGGTCTGATATGGCCACCTCCGGAGAACTGGCCGGTGGCCCAACACCAGAGGCCGATCGCCGGGCTGCGCTGCTGGAATGTTTGGAGTATTTCACCAAGCTGCGCGAGAAGCGCGGCAACGAACCGCCTAAAATTGACCTACTATCGATGCTGGCCCACGGGAAAGATACGCAGAACATGCCGCCTATGGAATTTCTGGGTAACTTGGTGCTGCTGATCGTGGGTGGCAATGACACGACGCGTAACTCGATCTCCGGTGGTGTACTTGCGCTGAATCAGAATCCGGGTGAGTACGACAAGCTGCGGGCAGATCAGTCTCTGATACCGAACATGGTGTCAGAGATCATTCGCTGGCAAACACCACTAGCCTTTATGCGCCGAACAGTGACCCGAGATTTAGAATTTCGTGGGCAACAGATGCGCAAGGGCGACAAGCTGGCGATGTGGTACGTCTCAGGTAATCGAGATGAGCGAGTTATTCCCAATCCAGATCGATTTTGGATTGACCGTCCCAACGCACGTCACCATCTTTCCTTTGGTTTTGGCTTGCACCGATGTATGGGCAATCGATTGGCCGAAATGCAGCTACGGGTGCTCTGGGAAGAAATTATGCAGCGTTTCTCATTTGTCGAGGTGATGGGCGAGCCTGAACGTGTGCAGTCGAGCTTTGTCCGCGGTTACGCGAGTCTGCCCGTTAAACTGCACGCTTTGTAATCTGCAACGAGCACTGCTGCGGAATCGGCTTTGACCGCGAGGCAAGCCGGCAATATTGGTTTGGGCATAGGAGTAAGGCGTGTCGCTATCGCAATTGAGTCGATCAATCGAGGGGCTGGTTGCTGTTGTAACCGGCGCAGGCAGCGGTATGGGTGCTGCGACTGCCAAGTTGTTTGCAGATCAAGGTGCCAAGGTCGCCGCTTTGGATGTTCACGAAGCAGGCGTGACGGCAGTTGTCGATGAGATTAACGTTGCAGGTAAAACTGCTGGCGCATGGACAATAGACCTCTCACATGGCGATGCCATCCACCTCGTGATCGGAGAGATTGCAGAGCACTTTGGCGGCATCGATTTGCTGATAAACAATGCGGGTATTTCTATACCGGCGCCAATCGATAGCGATGGCTATGAGGCGGCCTGGGATAAATCCATTAGTGTGTTGCTTACGGCACAACATCGCACGATTCGCGCCGCACTCCCTCATCTGCGTCGCTCAACGAACCCACGTATCGTCAACATCGCCTCAACCGAAGGCCTGGGTGCAACCAAGGGCGGCAGCCCGTATACCGCAGCCAAACACGGAGTGATTGGTTTGACACGCTCGCTGGCGGTAGAACTGGGCGGCGAGGGAATTACCGTTAACTGCATTTGCCCCGGTCCAATTAAAACAGGCATGACCCAAGCGATACCCGACGAGCAAAAATCGATCTATGCGCGACGGCGCGTCGCTCTAAAACGTTATGCGGAACCTGAAGAGGTGGCACATGGCTCGCTCAATTTTTGCCTACCGTCCTCAAGCTTTATGACCGGTACGGCGTTGCCTGTAGACGGTGGTTTGACGATCAAGAATGCCTAACCCCCAGTCTTCCGCGCGGGAAGGGACAACGCCATGAGTCAAAACAACGATAGGGTTTCCTGGTCGACGACTTTGGCCTTTGGTGCCCCGGCCATTGGCGCAGGCTACATGTACTTGATACTCAGCCTGTACGTGATGAAATTTTC
>CAJWZG010000222.1 GCA_913049565.1 uncultured Gammaproteobacteria bacterium | reverse complement strand
CGACTACGGAACGTATCCTCAAGCTGACAGGTAAAATCCATAAAATTGGTGAGGTGCACGATGGTGCGGCGACCACTGACTTTATGGAGCAGGAGCAAGAACGCGGCATTACGATTCAATCTGCGGCAACCAGCTGCACGTGGGACGACCACAGATTGAATATTATTGATACCCCCGGGCACGTCGACTTCACAATCGAAGTTTATCGCTCACTAAAGGTTCTCGACGGCGGCGTGGGCGTATTCTGCGGATCTGGCGGTGTTGAGCCGCAATCCGAAACCAACTGGCGCTATGCCAACGAATCGGAAGTTGCCCGACTGATCTTTGTTAACAAACTCGATCGTCTCGGCGCGGACTTTTATCGAGTTGTTGAACAGGTTGAGAAAGTTCTGGGCGCCAACCCACTGGTTATGACGCTGCCAATCGGTGAAGAAGATGACTTTGTGGGTGTTGTTGACCTACTCAAGATGGAGTCGTGGGTGTGGGACGACTCTAATAACCCTGACTCTTACACCATTTCAGAAGTACCAGCAGAGCTGCAAGACAAAGCGGCAGAATACCGAGAGAAAATGGTCGAAACCGCTCTAGAACAAGACGATGATCTGATGGAAGCCTACTTGGATGGTACAGAACCATCGATTGATGATCTCAAGCGCTGCATCCGTAAAGGCACTATCGCACTAGACTTCTTCCCTACTTTTTGCGGCTCTGCGTTCAAGAACAAAGGCGTACAGAACGTACTGAACGCAGTTGTCGACTACCTACCTAACCCAACTGAGGTTGATCCTCAGCCTGAGGTTGACTTGGAAGGTAACGAAACTGGTGAGGTCGCAACCGTTGATCCCAGTGGTCCATTGCGGGCGCTGGCATTCAAGATCATGGATGACCGTTACGGTGCACTAACTTTTACCCGTATTTACTCTGGCACCTTGAACAAAGGGGATACAGTACTTAATACCTACACCGGCAAAACAGAGCGCATTGGCCGAATCGTTGAGATGCACGCCGACTCGCGTGAAGAGCTGGACGTGGCGCAAGCAGGCGACATCGTTGCGTTGTTGGGTATGAAGAATACCCAGACCGGTCATACCTTATGCGATCAGAACAAGCCGGCAACTTTAGAGCCTATGGTTTTCCCGGATCCTGTGATCTCCGTTGCCATCTCGCCTCGGGACAAAGCTGGTGCTGAAAAGATGGGTATCGCGCTTTCTAAGATGATTCAGGAAGACCCTTCTTTTTATGTGGAAACAGACGAAGAGTCTGGAGAGACCATCATGAAAGGCATGGGCGAACTGCATCTCGACATTAAGGTGGACATTCTCAAGCGAACCCACGGCATCGACGTTGACGTCGGTAAGCCACAAGTGGCCTATCGTGAAACCATTACTCAGCGCACTGAAGACACCTATACGCATAAGAAGCAAACCGGTGGGTCTGGTCAGTTCGCGAAGATCGATTACGTCATTGAGCCGGGCGAAGTCGGTAGTGGCTACGAGTTCGTTTCTACTGTGACGGGCGGCAATGTGCCAAGAGAATTCTGGCCTGCGGTTGAAAAAGCCTTCGGCGTTAGCATGGACGAGGGTACCTTGGCTGGCTTTCCACTCTTAGACGTCAAGGTTACGCTGACCGACGGTGGCTTCCACGCAGTTGACTCCTCAGCTATCGCTTACGAATTGGCCGCAAAAGCTGCCTATCGTCAGTCAGTGCCTAAGGCGAAGCCGCAACTTCTAGAACCTGTAATGAAAGTTGACGTATTTACACCAGACGATCATGTGGGCGACGTGATTGGTGACCTGAACCGACGCCGCGGCATGATCAAGTCTCAAGAAGCGGGCATGACCGGCGTACGCGTGAAGGCTGATGTCGCGCTGGCTGAAATGTTTGGCTACATCGGTGATCTACGAACCATGACGTCAGGTCGCGGCCAGTTTTCTATGGAGTTCTCACACTACGCACCTTGCCCTAGCAACGTAGCGGACCAAGTGATTCAAGAAGTGCGGGAACGCAAAGAGAACAGCTAGTTTAGCTAGCTCTACCTGCCGAACATAAAGGCGTCCGGTGATTTACCGAGACGCCTTTTTTTGTGCCGCCTCGAGCGCTGAAAGACTAGACATTGAAGCGAAAGTGCACCACATCGCCATCTTTCAGCTCATACTCCTTCCCTTCTAACCGCCAACGCCCTGCGTCCTTGGCCCCACCCTCACCGCCGAGACTTACATAATCATCGAATGCGATCACTTCGGCGCGAATAAAACCTTTTTCAAAATCGGTATGAATCACACCGGCAGCTTGAGGCGCCTTCGCACCGACCGGAATCGTCCATGCACGCACCTCCGTTGGCCCGGCGGTAAAGTACTGCTGCAACCCGAGTAGTTTGTAGCCTGCTCGTATGACCCTATGCAGTCCCGGCTCTGAAAGGTTGAGCTCCTGCAAAAACTCCGCTCGTTCACTTTCGTCTAGTTCGGCCAATTCGGATTCAATTTTGTTGCTCACCACGACCATCTCGGCACCTTCTTGGGTAGCAATCTTTCTCACGGTGTCTACTAACGGATTATTCTCCAATCCGTCTTCTGCTACGTTGGCGATATACAGTACCGGCTTTCCCGTGATGAAGTGGAACTCGTGCAAGTCGCGTTTTTCTTCAACACTGAAATCGATTGAGCGTACAGGCTCACCCTCTTCTAGAGCTTCTGCAACCCGCTCCAGCAGCGCCATTTTTGCCTTGGCATCTTTATCCCCCGCGTTGGCAACACGGCTCAAACGATCCATGCCTTTTTGCAGCGACTCTAAATCCGCCAGCGCTAGCTCTGTATTGATGATTTCAATATCGTCTGCTGGCGATACTTTGTTGGCCACATGAATCACGTTGTCGTCTTCGAAACAGCGGACAACATGAGCGATCGCCTGAGTTTCGCGGATGTGCGCCAAAAACTGATTGCCCAACCCTTCACCTTTGGAGGCACCCGCAACCAAACCTGCAATGTCAACGAACTCCATACTGGCTGGAATTACCTTTGCAGGATTTACTATATCGCTGAGTTGATTCAGGCGAGGATCTGGAACCGGAACGACACCGGTATTTGGATCAATCGTACAAAACGGGAAGTTTTCTGCATCGATGCCCGCTTGGGTGAGTGCATTAAAAAGTGTCGACTTACCCACGTTGGGCAGGCCAACTATGCCGCAGTTAAATCCCATCGCCTTCTCCTGATGAATGTTTGGTTTCGCGCTTTGTTCCAGGGCTAGCTTTCTGCGCAGCCTCTGCACCCGCCTCTTGCTCGGGACTATGCAGCGCTGTCATGGCACTTTGCCAGTTACCCGCAACAACCGCCTCAAGAACTAATGAAGACAGACGCCCAGACGATTCAACTAACTCTCGTTCCGCTTGCGTGGGAGTTTGCTGGGTGAGGTAGTGATTCACCAGGGCCTTGTTGCCGGGATGCCCGACACCGATACGCAAGCGATTGTAATCGCTATTGTTGGCCAAGCGAGCGCGGACGCTTTTCAACCCGTTGTGACCGTTCTCGCCACCACCATTTTTCAACCGAATAACCCCGGGCTCGAAAGCCACTTCGTCATGAGCTATCAGAATTTCTTGTGGCGTCAGTTTATAGAACTGGGCAACTGCCCCCACTGCTTCTCCGCTGTTGTTCATATAGGTCACAGGGATCATCAGCCGAAGATCGTGCCCGCATAACGTCCCTCGACCTATCTCAGCTTTGAACTTGCTGTCGAGTACTAACGGAATTTGGAACTGTCGCGCTAGCTCACGAACCCAGCCTGCGCCGACATTGTGACGAGTCCGGGCGTACTGAGAGCCCGGATTGCCCAGGCCCACAATAAGTTTCAGCGCGGTTGGCACTTGCGAGCAGCGTCGTTATTCGTCGGGCGATTCGTCCGCATCTTCGGTCGCTGCTGCTGGTGTTTCTTCCGCTGCCGCATCGTCAGCCCCTCCACCGCCACGCTTCGCAGTCACGCTAGCGACCGGGATGTCGCGATCCTCACCAAGGGCAAGAGCAACGATGCTCACCCCCTCGCCAATAACCAAATCACTCAAGTGCACTGAGGAGCCACTTTCCACCTCGGCCATATCGACTTCAATGTACTCGGGCAAATTCGCAGGTAGGCAGGAGACTTCTACTTCTGCGAGAGTGCGGGTTAGTGTGCCACCCTGCATTTTCACACCGACACAACTTTCTTCGTTCAAGAAGTGCAGAGGTACGTTGACGTTGATCGCTTTGTTTGCGCTGACGCGCTGAAAATCCAAGTGCTGTACGCGATCGTTAGCTGGATTCCGCTGCACATCTCGCACTACAGCCTGCTCACTTTTACCTTCAATCGTCACATTCAAGACTTGAGAATAGAAAGCCTCAATCTCCATGGCCTTAGCCAATTCATTGCCCGACAAGGTCAGCATTTGTGCATCCCCTTCGCCGCCATAAATAATGGCAGGAACTTTATCTTCCAAACGTCGTAGGCGGCGGCTCGCACCCTTCCCTACCGTCGTTC
>CAJWZG010000221.1 GCA_913049565.1 uncultured Gammaproteobacteria bacterium | reverse complement strand
TATGCGGGCGGATCGAGGGTTTTTGTGCGCTAATGAGTTACAAATAGGCATGACCATCCCCAGCCCTGAATTGGCGTTGTTTAAGCACAAGCTACCTGCATCGGTATTTTTTGAAACCGTGCAGCTGGCGAAGCGCTGGACGGGTCCTGCGGCGCAGGCGGCAGGCTTTGTTGAACAGATCGCTGACGTAGAATCGCTGGTGCTTGCGGCCCAAGAAAGAGCGGCTCAGCTTGCGCCATTGGCAGCCTACCGCGAAAATTACGGAGGCCAAAAACGCCGCATGTTTGGCGAAAATGCGGCAATCAACGAAGTTCATGGTGCGGCATACATGCTGGCCAACCCAGATCAATACGGGCACTGAGCGGTGCGAGAGAAAGTTGCGGGATCAACGAAACAGTTGATTGGGCAACAAAGCCGGGGGCGGATTTTGTGACCAATAAAACCTATGGCAGTGAGGGCGAATACCACGGCTAATACGAGTACATGACGGGTAAATAACGAGCATATAGAGAATCCTCACAAGGGTTCTCTTCTTAAGGGTCTCAAAAACCGCCACTTTGTACTGTAGTCAGGCGGTTTTTCTAGCTTATGCTTATTTTATTGCACCCTTGGTGACGTGTTCAGCGGTTTCCATCATCTCGGTCAGAAACTCTCAGTCGTTTGCCTTTTGCCCCGGGCAAAGATAACGCCACAATTCTCGCGCGGTGCATTAGTCATCCCTCGCCAACTGAGCGGAGTCATCATCGCGTCCCCGTCGATCTGAGCGTTTAGGTGAGTGTGTGAATCGACAGCTCCCAGAGTGACAGCTTGGCCTTGGGAATTGATTTCTTCGCTGGCATCATTGGTGCTAACGGGATTTATCAGGTCTATGGCCATTTCGGCTTCTTTATATGGTGATTGTTTAGGGTGTTTGCCGCTACGCTGGAGTGCAGGACAAAACGCTCTATGATTGACGTTTAACGAGTGTTTGCAAGGCTGTTAGGAGGGTAGGCGATGATTGGCAATTCATCGATTGAGCATTATCGAGAACACGGCTACGCCGTTGTTGAAAAATTTTTGACCGAAGCCGAACTCGCCGCTGCTCACAGAGAGATCGACGTTATGATTCCGGGATGGTTGGATTACGCGGCAAATCCCGTTGGGCCGAGGCCAAGTAACTGGAATGAACCGGTACGCTCTCGGCGCACGATGCGCTTTCCTTTTGCCGGCGAGGCGCTCAATGCCATCACACTACACCCTGAGTTAATCGGCTTTGCTTCAAAGATGTGTGGTGGCGGGGAGGTTGTTTGCGAGCAGGCGGATCTGACTTATAAGTGCATGGGGCATTACGGTGACGTAGACCAAACGATGCATGTAGATTACCCGAACCATACCTTGGCCTATCCGCCTAACGAGCCTGCCTATTGGCAAACTGCTTTTTTGCTGTATTACACCGACGTCGAAGCTCATCAAGCACCGACGGCAGTCACCTCTTGGCAGCGGTATAAGAGCGAGGTGCTTTGGCCACCATTCCATAAAAGGGAAGCCTGGCCCGAGCTTTACGACAACGAGCATAAAGTCACAGTGCCCGCAGGCTCGCTGCTGATTTACAGCATGCGGACATTTCACCGAGGTACTGCTTTTTTGCGCGAAGGCGCTCGTATTGGTCAGTTTGTGAGTTATTCGCCTAGGCAACCGCGATGGTTGGGCATTGTGGGGTGGCCAGAGCAGGGGGTGTCTCGCAGTTTTGCCCAGTGGATGGCGCAAGCATCGCCGCATCAGCGGGAACTGATAGGTTTTCCCAAGCCTGATGATCCGTATTGGAACGAAGAAACCGTGGAGGGTGTGGCAGCGCGTTTTCCCAAGATGGATATGCGGCCTTACCGGGGCTGAGCCCTAAATGAGCCGCTGGGAGGGGTGAGGGAAACGCTCCACCAAGGGAATCACCTTGGGACGGTAAACTTCCACGAAGTGTGGTGCATTGCGGTGAGCGTCAAGATCGGCTTGGGTGTTCCACCACTCGATTAGCAAAAACACCTCGGGCTCAGCTTCGGAGTGATAAACCTCAAAACGCGCGCAGCCCTGCTCGGTGAGCGAGGTCTCAGCCTGCGCAATGAGCAGGCTTTGCAACTCGGCGATATCGGTCGCTTCCCGAGCTTTAAGAATGACGTTGTTATAGATCATGGTTTGGTCCTGTGAAATGTTTGAAACTAGTTTGAGTCTGACACGAAAATGGTGGTGGATAGATGAGCAAAAGTACTTATAGGCTATGGGAAGAGGCTCCTAGGCGAGAAGGCGACGGGCCTGAAGATTCGCCGCAAGTAACCGTACACTTGGCTAGTGAACCTAACGGCTGTGGTGTCATCGTTTGCCCGGGCGGTGGCTACCGCACGCTCGCTAGTGACCACGAGGGTTTGCAAGTGGCGCAATGGTTTAATCAGCTGGGTATCCACGCATTCGTGCTTCGCTACCGGCTAGGGCCGCGCTACCACTCCCAAGTATCGAAGTTGGACGGTCAGCGGGCGGTTCGACTTGTGCGTCATTTCGCTGCCCGATGGGGGCTGGATCCTGAGCGGGTGGGGATGCTTGGATTTTCCGCCGGGGGGCACTTGGCGTTGGCGGCAGCGCTGGATTGTCATGACACTGCGACAGATAACTCTCAGGATGAGATCGATAAGCAAGATTGTAGGCCTAATTTCGTCGTGCCTGTTTATGCCGTCACCAACGGTGAAAAACGCGGGCGCAAAGCAGACGAGTATCTTTCCATGGACACTTTGGTAACCGCTGATTCACCGCCCACATTCATTGTTCACAATCATCAAGATTCTGTCGTTCCTGCGAGTCAGGCAACACTTCTATACGATGCCCTGCTGACAGCGAGAGTTCCTGCAGAGCTGCATATTTTCAATTTCGGTGACCATGGTTTGGGTTTAAATCGTGGCGCTGACCCGGTAGATATGAAAGCAAGCCCTTGGGGTGAGCTGTTGCGTCACTGGATGCAGCGCACGGGCTTTTTGTTTGAACAGTCTGGCGAAAGTGGCAGGTGTGAAGTTAAAGGCGAGGTGTTGCTGGATGGAGTACCCATAGGCCTTGGTTGGCTGACATGGGTGCCAGACGATCGGAATTTGCCGGTCGCGCGTACTCGTCTAACCGCCGCAGGCTTTGGCCGCTTTCGCCTAGAGGCGCCCAACGGGCCCGTGCCAGGGGTTTATCGACTACTGCTGCATGTGGTGAGCGCAGTGTATCCGGCCACGGCGACGGGGGATTACACGATGCAGCAAGCGTTGATGTTCGAAACACGAGTTGAGGTTGCCAGCGGAAGTTGGCTGCAATGGCACCTCAATTCGGCCGATTCAATCGCTTTCTAGCTCAGTTCCAAGCCTTTCAGCTCACCATCACTACGCCAGTCTTCAAGCATACGGAAGAATTTGATGGGCCCACCACTAAACATGTCAGAGAAAAATCCACTGGTGTTGCCACTTTTGCCCTCGCTATTGTAATAACCCGGAGTGCACTCTCTATAGAAGCGTGAACCCGTCGTGGCGGTTTGGCGAATCATCGATACGTATTCTTCTTCTGCCTCTGCTGACGCTTCAACGGTTGGTGTTGCCCGCTTCTTCGCTGCGGCAAGCACATAGGCCAAATGCTTAGCTTGCTCGTTTAGGGCATGAGGGACGTTTACGGTAACGGCGGTTTGGGTAAACCCAAGAAAAAAGCAGTTTGGAAAGCCGTGGCTGGTTAAGCCGTGAAACGTGCGTAACCCTTTTTGCCAGTGATCGCTCAGAGTTTGGCCATCGCGGCCGACGATGTCGTAGCCAGCTCTGCGTGTAAACGTTGTTCCCACTTCAAAGCCCGTAGCGAATATCAGGCAGTCTACCTCGTAATGCTGGTCGCCAACTTGTACGCCGGTCTCAGTCAGCGCATCGACACCCTTGCCCTGAGTATCAACAAGGGTGACGTTGTCGCGGTTGTAGGTGTCTAAATACTCGTCGTGGAAGCATGGTCGTTTGCAAAATTGTCGGTACCAGGGTTTGAGGCTCTCAGCTACCTGAGGGTCTTTTACAATCTCCTGGGCTCTGGCGCGGACGAAGTTCATTTTCTTGTAGTCGGACAGTTCCATCAGTTCGCCACGCTCGGCCTTAGTAAGCCTTCTGCCCAGTTTACGGCTGGCTAGCTTGGCCGCGATTCCCGTGAGGTTGCGCATAATATCTGTCCAGCCGTCATTGATTAGATCGACTTCTTGGTCGCCGCCGCTGACCAGAACATTGAAGTTATCCATCCGCTCTTTTTGCCAGCCGGGTTTCAAGCTAGCAGCCCACTCAGGATCGGTTTCACCGTTGTTGCGCACATCGATGGAGGACGGTGTGCGCTGGAAGACATAAAGCTCTTTGGCCCATTCACCCAGATGCGGTATGCACTGCACGGCGGTGGCCCCAGTACCAATGATGCCTACGCGTTTGTCTTTTAGATGGGTGAGGCCTCCGTAGGAGTCGCCTCCCGTGTAGTTGTAGTCCCAGCGGCTCGTATGAAAAGTGTGGCCCCTATAGTCG
>CAJWZG010000220.1 GCA_913049565.1 uncultured Gammaproteobacteria bacterium | reverse complement strand
ATCCATCGCAGCACTGCTTGGTGGCGACGAGCCTGCTGCTGGTTGCTCGATTGGCTGCGCAAACCTTGGCTCTGGCGGGACCTCGCGCTCCAACGATCCAGTTTGCTCAGGTGTCTTTGCAGATGTCTCAGGCTGAGTAATACGCACCTGACCAAGCACTTGATCCTTAGACGGTTCATATCGCGGCCCCAAACTATTGGGCTGGTTAGATTGCTGCCACAACTGATTTTGCGCCGCTACCTCTTGCCGGGCTTGCGCGTTTGATATTTCACTGGCTTCCAGAAAATCAGGAAGCGACAGCATCGACCAAGGACGTAATCCATTGATGTTGCTTGATTGAAAGGACGACGCATTCAGCCGCTGGAGGGCAAGCATTTGCTGATCGTTGGACACCGATTCATCGCGGGTTCGATTAGCGATCCGCCAAAGAGTGTCGTCAGGGCGACTCAACATCAGCCTGCGTTCTTTTCCCGATTGATCTAGCGCGGGTATCAATACTTCGATTGGGAATAGGAGTACTTGTCCTGCAGTATTGACCTCGACAACCAGTCGAAGACTGGGCTCGTACATATCTGTGCTGCTTGTTATTCGCAGTACAGCATTCTCGGCAGCATTCGTGCTCAAGCTAAATCCGAGCATGTCAAATACCTGATAGCGCCGAACGCCATATTCATCAAATGCGTCGGATGAACCCAGTGCAACCGAAATGGAGCGCGTTTGACCGCCAATAAATCCGATATTGGTGCTTGCTTGGAGAGGCTCGCCAAGCTCGGATGAGACGCGCGCCATTAGATAATCCAATGGTTCAATCTGAGACAGCACCTGCGGACTTTGAGCCAGCAAGCCAATAGAAAAGGCTATTAGGATTCTCTTTATCTGCACTACTATGCCCCTATCAGACCGGTATCCCAGTTTGGGAAACTCCTTGCATCCTATTACAACTGAAGGCGTTGCGGCGTTGACCGCCATTGCGTTTAGATATGGGACAGTAAAATTTCCGCAATCTGTACGCTGTTTAGTGCTGCGCCTTTGCGTACATTATCAGCCACTACCCATAAATTTAATCCATTGGGATGAGAAATATCTTCGCGAACTCGGCTGACAAAGACCGAGTCTGTGCCCGCTCCATGTTCAACCGGCGTGGACAGTTCATGATCGCCAAGCAATGTCAGCCCGGGTGCTAGTGCTAACAACGATCTAGCCCGTTCTACACTGATCGGTTCTCGGGTTTCAATATGGACGGCCTCACTGTGCCCATAAAAGACGGGAATACGTACACAGGTTGCGTTCACAGCGATAGCGTCGTCCTTCAAAATTTTGCAGGTTTCCCAAGCCATCTTCATCTCTTCCCGGGTGTAACCATTCTCTTGAAATGTGTCGATCTGCGGGATCGCATTGAATGCAATCTGAGCGGGCATCTTGCCTGACTCGATAGGTTTGCCGTTCAGCAGCTTCGCTGTTTGGCCTGCAAGCTCCTCAATACCGCTGGCTCCAGCTCCAGAAACTGCCTGATAGGTCGCCACATTGATTCGAGTAATTCCAACCGCATCATGAATCGGCTTGAGTGCAACCAGCATCTGTATCGTGGAGCAATTTGGATTGGCAATAATGTTGCGCGGCGCGTAGTCGGCCACACATTCTGGGTTGACTTCGGTCACCACCAAAGGAACATCGTCTTCGTTTCGAAAGTGCGACGTGTTATCGACAACGACACAGCCCTGCGCCGCAGCTTTAGGCGCGTATTCCGCCGATACCGAGCCACCTGCTGAGAAAAGGCCTATCTGGGTATTGCTAAAATCAAACTCATCCAGGCGCTGAATCTGCACAGACTTACCGTGGAATTGCACCCGTTTACCTGCCGAGCGCTCGGAGGCGAGTAGCGCCAACTCCCCCACAGGGAAATTACGCTCTTGTAGTATCTCTACCAGGGCCTCACCCACAGCACCTGTCGCGCCGGCGACTGCAACATTCACTCGTTTTTCAATACTCATTGTCTTCAAGGTACCTGTTCAGGTGATCTAAAGGTTTTCGATGACCAATTCGCCCATCGTGCGACAACCAATGGTTTCAGTACTAGTATCTCCGGCAATATCCGCAGTTCTATGCCCATCTGCGAGTACCTTCGCCACCGCTCGGTCTACATCGTCTGCCGCCTCAGGCATAGCTAGGCTATAGCGGAATAACATCCCAACAGACAAAATTGTTGCCAATGGGTTGGCTTTGTCTTGCCCAGCAATATCCGGCGCGGTGCCGTGCACGGGCTCATACATCCCCGTCCCGGTGGCTGAAAGCGAGGCCGATGGCAGCATTCCAAGGCTACCCGTCAACATCGCTGCGACGTCCGAAAGGATGTCACCGAACATATTGCCGGTGACGATGACATCAAACTGTTTTGGCGCGCGAACTAACTGCATCGCTGCGTTATCAACATACATATGCGACAACTCAACACCGGGGTAGTCGCTAGCGATGCTTGTCACCACTTCACGCCATAGCTGACTCACTTCCAGCACGTTAGCCTTATCGACGCTGCAAAGACGACCGTTGCGCTTACTGGCAAGATCAAAACCTACGCGAGCGATACGTTCAATTTCGTGCTCGGCATAAACCAGAGTATTGAACCCGACTCGTTCGTTATCTCGGGTTTCAACTCCCCTTGGATCACCAAAGTAAATGCCGCCAGTCAGCTCGCGAACGATCAGGATATCCAGGTCAGATACCAGCTCTGGTTTCAACGACGATGCACTGGCAAGAGAGCTGGCGAGCAGCGCAGGGCGTAAATTGGCAAATAAGCCGAGCTCTTGGCGCAACCCCAGCAACCCTTTTTCCGGACGCTGGGCTGTGGGTAGATCGTCCCACTTAGGCCCCCCTACGCCACCTAGTAACACCGCATCCGCTGCTTTGGCCTTGGTCAACGTTGAATCAGGCAGTGGATCTCCACAGTCATCGATCGCTGCTCCACCAACCAAGGCTTCTTCTACGTCAATCGTTACACCATGCTGCTGTGCTGCAACCTGCATAACGGCTACCGCTGGCGCGACAACCTCTTTGCCGATGCCGTCACCGGGTAAAACCAGAACTTTTTTCACAGCAATCCCTCTATTGAAATGCAGTCTGAATCAGATGCGTTACCCGCCATCGCGAAACAACCATGGCTGACGTTGCCGATGTTGGGCTTCGAAATCAGTTATAAGGCTGGCTTCAGCTAGCGTTAGATCAATGTCGTCCATTCCGCTGAGCATCTTTTCTTTCAACGCCGCATCGATCTCAAAGCCATGTACCTGATCGCCATCCGTAACGGTCTGAGTTTTTAGGTCGATAGACAGCGTTAAACCTGCCGCAACACGCTGAAACATGCCGTCGATCACTTCCGCGGGCAAAGTAATCGGCAAAACACCGTTTTTGAAACAATTGCCGAAAAATATGTCGGCAAAACTAGGGGCCAGTACGGCCCGAAAACCATACTCTTTTAAAGCCCAGACGGCGTGCTCACGAGACGAGCCACAGCCGAAATTGTCTCGGGCAACCAAAATCGATGCCCCCTGATACTCGGGCAAGTTAAGCGAAAACTCTCGATTGATCTGACGTTCGTTGGGAGTCATACCCATCGTGCCTTGATCAAGAAAGCGCCACGCATCAAACAAATAATCGCCAAACCCTGTGCGTTTGATCGACTTAAGATATTGTTTAGGAATAATTTGATCAGTATCGACATTGGCTCGATCTAGCGGCGCAGCAAGGCCGTCTAATGCGGTAAATGCATCCATTAGACCACCCCCTCAACGTTGTTTCGAATATCAACAAAGCGCCCGTTAATCGCTGCTGCCGCCGCCATCGCCGGACTCACGAGATGGGTGCGTCCCCCATAACCTTGGCGACCCTCAAAATTACGATTCGATGTAGACGCGCAGTGTTCACCCTCACCTAGCTGATCGGGGTTCATGCCTAGGCACATCGAACAACCTGCAGCACGCCACTCAAAACCTGCATCGATAAACTGCTGTGCCAAACCCTCTTCTTCCGCTTGGGCTTTGACCAAGCCTGAACCCGGCACCACCAACGCTTCGGTGACATTCGGGGCCACCTTGCCGCCACGAATTTGCGCTGCTGCTACACGTAAGTCTTCGATACGCGCATTGGTGCAAGAGCCAATGAAAATTCTGCTCACCGCGATATCCGTCATTTTTTGCCCGGCTTGTAGATCCATATAACGCAGCGCCAAACCAGTAGATTCTGCTTGCACGGGGTCACTCATATTCTCAGGGTTTGGCACAGTTTCATCGATACCTGCAACCATCTCTGGTGAGGTGCCCCAGCTAACCTGGGGTGCAATTGCACTGGCGTCGATAGTAATCGCGGCGTCGAACACGGCCTCCGCGTCTGAGACCAACGTCCGCCAATAGTTCTCAGCCTGATTCCATTGCTCGCCTTTGGGCGCAAACGGCCGACCGTGGATATAGTTAATCGTCGCATCGTCTACCGCGACAAGGCCTGCCCGAGCACCCGCTTCGATGCTCATGTTGCAGAGTGTCAT
>CAJWZG010000219.1 GCA_913049565.1 uncultured Gammaproteobacteria bacterium | reverse complement strand
CTCATCAAACACGCGTTTCATCCATAGCACAGAAAGCCTCGAGAACTTTGGGCAATTAGAGCAAGCGCCTAAGGGGCTGATCGCCGACAGTGATTGGGACGAGCCCAAGTCAGCAGAGCAACGCCGAGAGGAGTGGCAAGCGTCGCAAAAAGAGCGAGCCCGTCTTGCGGGCTTCCTCGCCCGGCGCGGCTTCTCCTCAACGGATGCGATTAAGGCCATAGCAAAAGCTCTAGACGAGGACGGCCTTCGGGCACGCACCTCACTCTAAACGCCGTAATCTCGAGACGGCAGGAATCGGTCGCGCTGAGAGGTCTCAGTCCTGCCATTAGCCGCCCGAATGTTCTATTATCAAGATTCCTTTTTAGGCCGGCTCGTTGACGATGAAAACCGCAGATTTACGCGATGCTTTCTTGGGTTTCTATGAATCCAAGGGCCATCGCATAGTAACGTCGAGCTCGCTTGTGCCCCATAACGACCCGACATTGTTGTTCACTAATGCGGGCATGAATCAGTTCAAAGATCCGTTGCTGGGCAAATCTGATCCTGGGTATAGCCGCGCTACCTCGGCGCAACGCTGTGTTCGAGCCGGTGGGAAACACAATGACCTTGAAAATGTGGGTTATACCGCGCGACATCACACATTTTTCGAAATGATGGGAAACTTTAGCTTCGGCGATTATTTCAAAGAAGAGACAATTAGCTGGGCATGGGAATTCGCCACCGATGTGGTCGGTTTAGACGCGGACAAAATCCTCATTACCGTGCATCCCACCGACGATGATTCACGTAGAATATGGCGAGACAAAATGGGTATCGCCGATCAGCGCATTATCGATCTCGAAGAGAACTTCTGGACCATGGGTGATACCGGGCCGTGCGGTCCTTGTACCGAGCTGTTCTATGATCACGGCCCCTCCATAGCCGGTGGGCCTCCGGGCTCACCTGACGAAGACGGTGACCGCTTTATCGAGTTCCAAAACTTAGTGTTTCCCCAGTTTGATCGAAGTGCCGACGGTAACCTAGATCTGCTACCTCAGCCTGGTGTTGATACGGGTATGGGGTTGGAGCGGATGGCCGCCATTCTGCAAGGGGTGCATAGTAATTATGAAGTCGACCTTTTTGCACGGCTGATGAGAGAAGCAGGCGGCTACGCTGGCATAACCGATGAAGCAGAGGTGCTCAATACCGCTTCCTTGCGGGTGATTGCCGACCACATACGCAGCAGTGCATTTTTGATCGCCGATGGCGTGCTGCCTGGGAATGAAGATCGGGCCTATGTGCTGCGGCGCATTATCCGCCGCGGACTACGACACGGTTATAAACTGGACATTAAAGGCGCCTTTTTCCATAAGCTGGTTCCGGTGCTGGTCGAAGAAATGGGGAGCGCCTATCCACTGCTTATTGAACAAGCGGATGAGGTCAGTCGAGCGCTGGCTGATGAGGAAGCCCGTTTTAGTGAAACGTTGAATCAGGGCATGGAGCTGCTAAAAAAAGAGCTGGGTGAGGTATCGGGTTCCACGTTGCCCGGTGATATCGCCTTTAAACTTTATGACACCTACGGCTTTCCCGTTGACCTGACAGCTGATGTGGCACGAGAGCTGAACATGGATGTCGACCAAGCGGGCTTTGACCAAGCGATGGGGGCTCAAAGGGCCCGTGGCCGAGCGGCGACAAGCTTCTCCACCAGCTTAGGCCAGAAGATTAGCGTCAAGCAAAAGGTCGATTTTCGCGGCTACCAATCACTCAACAGCAACGCATCCGCGTTGGCGGTCTTTGATCAAAATGGCGATGAACTAGAGGCTTTACAGGGCGATAGACTGCAGGGAGTTGTCGTCTTAGATCAAACATCGTTTTATGCAGAAAGTGGCGGGCAGGTTGGTGATACCGGCGTATTAACCAGCGATAAAGCGACGTTTCAAGTCACCGACACACAGGTAAGCGGCGATCAATTTCTACATATTGGCTATCTGGAAAGCGGGGTGATCAACATCGGCGATGCCCTAACCGCGTCCGTCGACAAGCCAGCGCGAGGACAAACAAAGGCCAACCACTCGGCAACCCACTTGTTGCACGCGGCATTGCGGCACGTTTTGGGTAGCCATGTGCAGCAAAAGGGTTCACTTGTGAACTCGGAAAAACTGCGGTTCGACTTTGCTCATTCGGGTGCAATCAGCGACCTGGAACTACAGCAAATCGAGCAATTAGTGAACGAGCAGATTCGCGCCAACACCGTGGTAGGGACGGAATTGCTTAATTACGACGAGGCAGTGGAAAAAGGAGCGGTGGCTCTTTTTGGTGAAAAGTACGGTGATGAAGTGCGTGTCTTGAGCATGGGCGACGGTTTCTCGATGGAGCTCTGCGGTGGCACGCATGTCAATCAAACCGGCGATATTGGACTATTGAAGATCGTGTCTGAGTCAGGCATTGCGGCTGGGATTAGGCGGGTAGAAGCGGTAACGGGCGAGGCAGCCTTGCAACTGGTGCAGGCGGATCAAAATTTGCTTACCCAAATGAGCCAAGCGTTAAAGGTGAGTCGTAGTGAGCTGTCGAGCAGGCTCGGGCAACTCATGAGCGAAAATCGCTCGCTGTCCCGACAGATTGAACAGATGAGCCAGCAGCTTGTGACCAGCAAGAGTTCAGATCTTAGTGCTCAGGTGGTCGACATTCAGGGGGTTAGTTTTCTAGCTGCTCAAGTCGATGGCGACAATAAGGTCATGATGCAAACACTGGATACCCTGCGCTCCCAGCTCCCTGCAAAGAGCCTTGTAGTGCTCGCAACAATTGATGATGGGAAAGTCGGCTTAGTCGCTGCCACAGGCAAAGCGCTAGCACAGCAGCTGTCAGCCGCAGACTTGATGAAGGCCATCGCTCCCGTGGTGGGCGCTAAAGGTGGGGGGCGTCCTGATTTGGCCCGTGCTGGTGGTGGCGATTTAGTTGATTCGGTCAAGCATGCGCTGGAATCAGCCCAAGCGTGGGTTGAAAATGAGTTGTCGGTCTGATTTGCGACATGAGTACCAAGCATCAAGACAATCGTGATTGCGCGCCGACGAGTTAAATCATGGGATTAATCGTTCAAAAATACGGCGGCACCAGTGTAGGTACGACTGAGCGAATTGCGCAGGTAGCCAAGCGGGTTGAAAGCTACCAAAAACGAGGCCACCAAGTCGTCATCGTGGTATCAGCGATGTCCGGTGAAACTAACCGTTTAGTTGCCATGGGCAAAGAATTATCTGGCAACGTGGCGAGCCGCAGAGAAATGGATGTTTTGACCGCCTCCGGCGAGCAGGTGACCATTGCTCTGCTTAGCATCGCTTTGATGAAGCGTGGCATAGCCGCTAAATCATTCCTTGCCGATCAAATTGCTCTGCGCACGGATGATCAGCATGGACGCGCACGTATAGAACGCATTGACACTCAAAAACTTCAGGAAGAGATAGCCTGCGGTGTTGTACCGGTGGTTGCGGGATTTCAAGGAGTGAATTCCCAAGGGGAAATTACGACCTTGGGACGGGGTGGCTCGGATACATCGGCAGTAGCGCTAGCGGCAGCGTTGCAAGCAGATGAGTGTGAAATTTGCACTGACGTTGAAGGCGTTTACACCACAGATCCGCGCATCGTGGACGGTGCGCGCAGACTAAAACAGATCACATTTGAAGAAATGTTGGAACTGGCAAGCCTCGGTTCAAAGGTATTGCACCCTCGATCTGTTGAGTTTGCAGGGCGCTATCGAGTGCCCCTACGCGTGTTGTCCACATTTGTCGAAGGGTCCGGCACCCTAATTACATTGGAGAGTGACGCTATGGAACAAGCAGTTGTATCAGGCATTGCCCATGCGATTGATGAGGCGAAAGTAACCGTTTCCGGTGTGCCGGATATTCCGGGCATAGCTTCAAAAATTTTGGGCCCCGTTGGCTCAAACGGTATCGAAGTGGACATGATTGTTCAAAATACCGGCGTTGATGGCATGACAGATTTTACCTTCACCGTTAAACGGCCTGAATATGAAACAACTTTGGAGCTGCTACAAAGTGTCGCATCGCAGATTGGTGCTCGCGAGGTAACCGGCGATAAGACAATTGCCAAGGTATCTATCGTAGGTGTGGGTATGCGTTCACATGCCGGTGTCGCGACAAAGGTATTTGATCGGCTAGCCTCTGAAAACATCAATATTCAGATGATCTCAACATCGGAAATCAAAATCTCCGTGGTGATTGCAGAGCGGTACGTCGAGTTAGCAGTGCGCTCATTGCACGATGTTTTTGAGTTGGAAACCGAGCACACCTAAAAGCGCTACTTCAGAAAACAGTCTCATTCGATATGGGTGGGCAACCCCAAACAGGCTAAACCAATAGGAGAGCTCCGATGTCCAAGTGGAGTGTTGCTAAAGAAACGGTAACGGTACTGTGTGAGCAAGCCGCAGATCATGGTGCTGACGCACCGGGAATGCTTGAGGCGCTCATTTCCACTGCCATTAGCGCCTTGGCAGCAGAAAGAAATGCAGCATCTGCGAAAAATTTTATCGACTATGAAGTAGGTTCGATCAACG
>CAJWZG010000218.1 GCA_913049565.1 uncultured Gammaproteobacteria bacterium | reverse complement strand
CCAATGTGTGGAATTGTAGGCATTGTCGCGCGCAATGAGGTCAAACAGGACATCTGCGATGCCTTGACGATTTTGCAGCATCGGGGCCAAGACGCTGCGGGCATGATGACGAGCGATGGTCGTCACTGTTATCTGCGAAAGGAAAACGGTCTGGTAAAGGACGTTTTTCAAGGCCAGCACATGCAGCGATTGAAGGGCAATGTTGGCATAGGACAATGCCGTTACCCAACCGCAGGGTCCACCAGTTCGGCGGAAGCTCAACCGCTTTACGTTAATTCTCCCTATGGGATAGCACTTGCCCACAACGGTAACCTCACCAATACCGAAGAGCTAATGAGCGATTTGTTCGCGGAGGATCTTCGGCATATCAACACCAGTAGCGATTCAGAGGTGTTGCTGAATGTTCTTGCTAATGAGCTAAGTGTGCTGCATGCCCTAAACCCATCTCCGACCGAGATGTTTAAAGCCGTTGGTGCAGTTCATCAACGCTGCCGTGGCGCCTATGCGGTGGTGGCTATGGTTATCGGCTCAGGTCTGCTGGGATTTAGAGACCCCTATGGCATTCGACCGCTGGTGTACGGTAGTCGAGAAACGGAAAAAGGTACCGAATATATGCTTGCTTCAGAGTCTGTGGCACTGGATATATTGGGATATACCCGGATCGACGACGTGGCCCCCGGAGAGGCAATCTTCATTTCCAATGAGGGTGAGATTCATAGACGCCAGTGTGCAGCCAACCCAACTCTGGTTCCCTGCATTTTTGAGCATGTTTATTTTGCGCGCCCTGACTCCATCATCGACGACATTTCGGTTTACAAGAGCCGCCTGCGAATGGGCGAGCACTTAGCGCAAAATATCCTCAGCCAATTTTCGCAGCATGATCACGATATCGACGTTGTGATACCTGTTCCCGACACCGGACGCACTGCCGCACTGCCTTTGGCGCATGAATTGGGTACCAAATATCGCGAGGGTTTTGTAAAGAATCGATATATTGGACGCACCTTTATTATGCCCGGACAAAAGCAGCGGCGAGACTCGGTGCGTCAAAAACTTAACGCGATCGATCTAGAATTTAGAGGTAAAAATGTGCTGTTAGTGGATGACTCGATTGTTCGCGGCACGACAATTACTCAAATTATTCAAATGGCGCGGGAGGCGGGAGCTCGAAAAGTCTATATGGCTAGCGCTGCGCCGGCACTGCGCTATCAAAATGTTTATGGGATCGATATGCCTGCGCGGAACGAGTTTGTCGCGCACCAACGTTCTGAGGAGGAGGTTGCTGAGAAAATTGGTGCAGACTGGCTTGTCTATCAGTCCATAGAAGATCTAAAAAAGAGTTGTCACGAAGGCAACCCTCACGTGAGAGACTTTGAATGCTCAGCCTTTGACGGCAGATATATTACTGGCGATATTGGAGAGGACTACTTAGCAAGGCTCTCTGAAGCACGAAGTGATGCGTCAAAGCTACAGCACGAATTGAGCTTTTTGGCGGAAACTAATGTACTTGATCTTCACAACCATTCTTAAACATTCGTCGAATATATTATGCAGCTAACAAAACGAACACCATGCGTTGGTATCTGCTCGACGACTTACGGCGATCTCGTTTGTCGTGGATGCAAACGCTTTGCCCACGAGATTGTGCAATGGAATGGGTATGACGATGTGCAGCAAGATGCCGTAAGAGCTCGGCTAACCCTTTTGCGGGATGAGGTGTTGGGCATGCTGCTGGATTGTATCGACGAGCCGAAGTTACAGGCAGCGCTTGCAGAATCCGGGCTTACGGAGTTACCTCGTTGTGAGGGGCAATACCAGCTAATGCGCTTTATGGTGCGCAGAGAGCAATCGTTAGAGATGGCTGGACTTGCTTTGACTCCTGAAGCAACTGACATGTCAGCTGGCCCCAGTCATCAACCCGTTAGTGGGCTGAATACGCTGCATGCCATGCAGATACTAGATGCAGAAACCTATCAGCGCGCTAAGGCTCACTATGAACGCAACTTCAAGGTGCCAGCGTGAAAGCGATGACGCTGCAGCAGCGCAACGATGATGCGCTGAGCGTCGTCATGAGTTTTCTGACCGTCGACACACCTCAAGCTTGGTTTCAGGCTGCGTCAGAGCATTTGCCTGAGTTGCTTATGGATCACGCCAACTGCGAAAAAAAGGCGGCTAGCACAGCACTGAGCATGATGTATCGGTATGTTGAATACCCAAGAATTTTGAAAAAAATGTCAGCCTTGGCCAGAGAAGAGCTTCGGCATTTTGAGCAGGTGCTTGATTTAATGGCGGATCAAGGCATCGCCTATAAACAGATCAACTCAGCCCGTTACGCCCAAGGACTGCACACCCTAGTGAGCAAGTTAGAACCCAAACGATTGGTCGATTTGCTGATCTGTGGAGCTGTTGTAGAGGCGCGATCCTGCGAGCGCTTCGCGGGTCTTTCCCGCGTGTTACCTGACGAAGTTGCTAGCCTTTATGGTTCACTTCTCAACTCTGAGGCGCGTCACTTTCAGGGTTACCTATCGATGGCTCGCGAGGTGAATATTCAGGCGGGAGGATACGCAGACCTTGATAGGCGTATCGACGACTTTCTCGAGCAAGACGCACACTTGGTAATCAGCCCCGATTCGCAGTTTCGCTTCCACAGCGGGATGCCAGGTGCCTAACGCGCCTTTAAAAGTTGCGCTTATTGGGCGAGGCTAAAACACTCTAGACGAAGCTCGTCACCATCTTGACGACATAACCAGCCACAATCCTGCCAATCTCCCAGAACGATGCGTCGAAAGGAATCGTTGCCGCGCACCGCATAGTCCCCGGGGCGGTGAGTATGGCCATGGATAAGGACGCTTGCGCCAGATGTACGCATAACCTCTGCCACCGCTCCAGCGTTCACGTCCATGATTTGAGCAGATTTGTTGGCGTTTGCCTGCGTGCTCTGAAGGCGCATCTGGCGGCCCATTTCTTGTCGTTCTTGCAATGGTTTTTGCAGTAAATTCTGCTGCCATTGCTCGCTTCTCAAAAGCTCACGTACCTCTTGGTAAGGTTGATCATCAGTGCAAAAAGCATCGCCATGGCTAAGCAAAATACGATCGTCTATGAGGCAAGGGTCGGCTATTAACTCCACACTAGCTCTTTCGCAAAACCCGTTACGAAAGAGAAAGTCTCGATTACCGTGTTGTACGAAGACCTTCGCGTGTGCGCTAGCGAGTTTTAGCGTATTGACTAGCGAATTGGCGAAATCGGAGTCATCGTCGTCGCCGACCCACATCTCGACAAGGTCGCCTAAAATATAGATTTCGTCGGCACGTCGAGCTTCGCGTTGCAACATGTTTGTGAAACCGACGAAGACCTCAGGCGTTGAAGCGTCGAGGTGTAAGTCTGAGGTAAACACGCGTTTCATAGAGAAGTCATGGTACCGGTCAGTGGACGGATCATATCGCGTTTCCAAGGGCTTCCCATTGAATACCCATATGAGCTGCAGCTGCTTGCATCGTGTTCTGTAGAAGCGCGACTCGGGTCATTGGGCCAACACCCCCGGGTACGGGTGTAATCCAGGCCGCTTTCTGTTTAGCCGCCTCAAAGTCGACATCCCCATAAAGCTTGTTATTGGCTCCTCTCGTGATGCCTACATCGATAACGGTGGCACCTTCTTTTACCCATTCACCGGGAACTAATCCGGGTTTGCCGACGGCACTGATTAAGATATCGGCTTCGCGGGCGAGTTCAGCTGTATTTGTCGTGAACTTGTGAGCGGTGGTAACCGTAACGCCAGCGAGTAGCAGCTCTAATCCCATCGGACGACCGACGTGATTGGATGCCCCGATAATAGTGGCTCTAAGTCCTTTGTAGGAAGTGCCGACGTGATCGAGTATTTGCATAACGCCCATAGGTGTACAGCTGCGCAGGGTAGGGCGTCGCAAGGCGAGACGTCCAATGTTGTAAGCATGGAAGCCGTCAACGTCTTTGTTTGGCGCAATGCGATCGATGATGCGATCCTCGTCGTGGTGGGGCATCAGCGGGCTTTGCACCAGAATCCCATCGATGGCTGGGTCTACGTTCAGCTCATCGATACAGTCCTCTAGCTCCGCTTGGCCGGTGGCTGCGTTGAGATGGAGCGCTTTGGAGTAGACGCCAACCTCCTCACAATCTCGACGCTTGCCTCTGACGTAAACAGCAGATGCTGGGTCATCGCCGACGAGAATAACAGCTAGACCCGGAGGTCGGTGTCCGTTTGCTGTCCAAGACTGAACCACTTCCCGCAGGCGCTCGCGAATGCGTTTTGCTAATGCATTACCATCGAGGATCTGAGCGGTCATGGTCTCTCCAATTGACACCGAGGCCCTGGCATTTGCCATGGCGTACGAGTCGAGCAACGAGGCGGAGGCAGTATGGTACTACTGCGGTGGGGGTTCGCCTAATAATGGATGTTCGAAGCTGCCTTGTACTGTTTAGTCCGAAAACTGCTAAAGCCATTTGACCGTGATTTGGCGTGTCAGTATGATCTCTGCGCATGGCGCGGCACTGCCATGTCAAAAAACATCGGGGTATAGCGCAGTCTGGTAGCGCGCCTGCTTTGGGAGCAGGATGTCGGGA
>CAJWZG010000217.1 GCA_913049565.1 uncultured Gammaproteobacteria bacterium | reverse complement strand
AGGATTACTACACATATGTTGATTGCAACGGTGATTCAGCCATGACAGAAACCGTCATGCATCGACCAGGCAACTAAGCCTGTTTGCGCGGATTGGAGCTCGCTTCTTCGCACTTCAAGTGTGTGAGGAGCGTCACTCCGTTACGATGGAGCTGACTAATTTGCAAACCGCCAATTCATAGAGCAACTACTGTGTCTTACCTGCACCGTGGTGTTGCAGCGGCTTTGGGTGCCGTCATGCATGCCCGAGCGAAAACGATAAACCAAGCGATCAAGGATTGTTGGTTGCTTTGCTGCGCTTTATTTTTAGCAGGGTGCGGTGAGAGTGAGATAGCCGCACCTGCAGATCAGGGAATTCGCCCGGCCAGAATTGTTGAGGTCAGGCTTGACGAATCTTTAAAGCAGATGGTGTTTGTAGGGCGTGTAGAGGCCTCGAACGCTATAGATGTGTCTTTTGAGGTAGCCGGTGCTTTACAAGGTTTTCCCGTTCGCGAGGGTCAGACCTTAAAAAAAGGCGAACTTATCGCTGAGCTCGATCCCATTGACTATGAGCTCGCCGCACGGGAAGCACAGCTACAACTGCAGTTGGCTCAGCAAGACTACCAGCGCAAGGCGGATGTTCTTGAAAGGGGCGGGATTGCCAAGTCGTTAGTTGCTGACGCGAAGTCCTTCGCTCTCTTGCAAGGTGTGCGCCTTAAGCAGGCGCAGCACAGTTTGAGAGACACCAAAATGTACGCTCCCTTTGACGCCTATGTGTCAAGGCGTTACGTAGATAACTATGTGAAAACGCAAGTAGGTGACCGCATCGTGCGGCTTAACGATCTACATCAACTACTGGTTGTTGCCAGCATTCCTGAGCAGAAGCTGGCGTCAGTTATTGATAATTCAAGAGCGTCAGTTTTTGCCGTGTTTGATTTCATGCCGGGCCAGGTGTTCCCGCTTGAGTACAGAGAAAATCGAGGTGACGCAAACAGTGTCGGTCAAACTTACGAGGTTTCCTTCGCAATGGCTCGTCCAGATTCCCGCGAGATCTTGCCTGGCATGACAGCGACCTTGGTCGTGCGATTTGCCAAAAATCCTCATAGCACACCGAAATATTTGCTGCCTATAAGCGCCTTGGTCACGGACGCAGAAAAGAAAGTTTATGTCTGGCTGTTTGATCAAACTTCGCAAAAGGTTCGGAAGCGCTATGTATCGGTGGGTCGTCCCACGCCATCAGGCGTTTATGTGACTCAAGGCCTTGTTGAGGGCGATTTGATCGTCTCGTCTGGAGCAAATCAGCTAATGGAAGGCATGAAAATTCGTCCGTTGGACTAACGGTCTTATGCAAAACGCATGAAAGATATTGCTCGTTTATCAATTGAGCGACCGCTTTATAGCTGGATGCTTACCATTGCTTGCATCGTTGGTGGCCTTATCGGCATCGATACTGTCGGGCGGCTTGAGGACCCACCTTTTCCACTTATGTTCGTTTACGTGATTACTCCATATCAAGGCGCGTCAGCTGTAGAGGTAGAGCAAGAGGTCACCGACCCGATTGAGTCTGCGCTGCAGGAACTTCCTTACATCGAAAACATCACTTCGAAATCCATTTCTGGTCGGTCAGAAGTGTTGGTTGAGATTCAAGACCAATACAGTGGCAGTGATACGGCGCAAATTTTTGATGAGCTCAGGCGTAGGGTTTCTGAGGCCGCGATGCGTTTGCCTCCAGGTGCTGGTAAACCCATTGTTGAGGACGATTTCGGTGACATTTATGGGGTGATGTATGCGGTTACTGCCGAGGACTACTCACCAGACGAAATACATGATGTCGCAACATTATTAAGTACTGGGTTTAAATCCGTTGAGCACGTGGCAAAAGTACAGGTTGCTGGAGTTCCAAGAGAAGCTGTTTACGTAGAGCTTGATAGCCGAAAGTTTGCAAGGCTTGGTATACCGATTGACGATTTGCTCTCGCGATTTGTAGTGGAGAACCAAGTTTTTTCATCAGGGTCTTTCGTGTCTGGAACGCGGCGGTTGCGAATTGCCCCGGAGATGGCGTTTGAAAGTGTGGACGCCTTAGGCCGTATGCGCATTGGCAAGCCTGGTACAACACAAATACTAGAGCTGGCCGACGTGGCCACCATAAAACGCGAAAAGCTTGAGGTGCCTGAGCAAATTATCAGGCACCAAGGAAAGGAGATTTTTACCCTTGGGGTGTCAGTGACACCGGGACAAAATGTCGTTGACGTCGGCAAGGCCGTTGATGCCAAGCTAGCTGCAATGAAAGAGCTTCTACCCCTAGGTGTAGAGGTAGATACCGTTTACGCCCAACATACTGTTGTAGAAGCTTCAATTCATCAGTTTCTCAATAATCTAGCGTTGTCTGTTATTTTTGTAATTGCTGCGCTTTGTCTTTTTATGGGGTGGCGAGCGGGTGCTGTTGTCGGTGCTGCGTTGCTGCTCACGGTGCTTGGCACCATCTGCATCATGTCCATTATCGGTATCGAGCTGCAGCGCATATCGTTAGGCGCCCTAATGATCGCTATGGGTATGTTGGTTGATAACGGGATTGTCGTCGCCGAGGGCATGGTCATCGGTGTCAGAAGAGGAATGACGCCTGCCGAGGCAGCGTCAAATTCGGTGAAGAGAACTCAGTTTGCTTTGCTCGGTGCGACGATTATCGGCATTGCGGCTTTTGGACCCATCGGCTTGTCCAGCGACGCGACGGGTCATTTTCTGCGCTCGCTATTCCAAGTGGTGGCTATCTCGCTGCTGCTTAGTTGGGTGTTGGCGATCACCGTCGTACCTCTCTTTGGTAGTTACTTATTAAAGGCGCAGAAGTCAGTCGAGGAAGACCAGCTATATAGGGGCATACTTTACAAGCCTTACCGGATTTTGCTCCGGATAGGTATGCGGCGAACATGGACTGCTGTATTTGTCATTTTGGCCATAACTGGCACCTGTGTTTATTTGGCGCAATACATGAAGCAGTCGTTTTTTCCGCAAACGAACACACCTTTGTTCTATGTTGATTATCGCTTGCCGGAGGGATCGGATATTCATGCAACCCTTAGTGACGTGATAGATCTTGAGAACTTAATCTTGGAATATGAGGGCGTGGACGCAATAACTAGCTTTGTAGGCCGTGGCGCTATGCGTTTCACTACGATCATGAAGCCCGAACAACCGAATGCCGCCTACGCCCAGCTAGTTGTTAGAGTACAAGAGCTATCTGAGATGGATCGATTGATGGCTTTAATCGATTCGCAGCTGCTGACTCAAAGACCAGACGCGCAAATTCAAGTATCTCGCGCAGAGTTCACTTCGGGCAGTTCTTCGAAATTTGAGGCGAGATTTTCTGGACCAAATAACGATGTCCTTCGAGAGCTTGGACAGCAAGCGCTAGCCGTATACCTTAAACATAATTTGATTGATCGCAAACTTGATTGGCGTCAGCCCGCTTTCAAACTGATCCCACGATTTAATGACGCTAGGGCTCGAGTCGCTGGGGTCACTCGAGCTGATCTTGCCCAGACCCTTGCGTTCGGTAGTCAGGGCATCCCGGTTGGCATCTTTCGCGATGCAGATAAAGTAATTCCAATTATTGCTCGCGCGCCCCTCGCAGAGCGCGGTGATATTGATCGAGTCATGAACCGGCTCGTCTGGAGTGCTACTCAGCAAACCTATATTCCAGTCTCTCAAATAGTGGCGCGCTTCGATCTACGGGCCGAAGACGCGACTATTTTTCGCCGCGATCGAGCCCGTACATTACAGGTTCAGGCGAACCCGCCAAAGGGTTTTAACTTTAATCTGGCTTTTGCCGAAGTTCGCGGTGACATAGATGCAATCCCGTTGCCACCTGGCTATCGCCTGGAGTGGGGCGGCGAGTTCGAGGCTAACGCGAGGGCCTACACGGTGATGAGTCAGAAAATTCCGCTGGCGTTGCTGATTATGTTTGTTATCACCGTACTGATGTTCGGCAAACTCAAGCAACCTATCGTGATCTGGTTGACTGTGCCCATGACTTTTTGCGGCGTTGTGCTAGGTTTGTTGGCCACTGATTTATCTTTCACTTTTCCCTCATTCCTCGGTTTTTTGAGTCTTTCTGGGATGCTGATAAAAAACTGCATTGTATTAGTTGACGAGATCGACAAAAGTTTTGATGAACAAGGTTTTAAAGTTGTCACTCTAATCGAGGCCAGCATTAGCAGACTTCGACCAGTGATTTTGGCCGCGGGCACGACTATCGCAGGCATGTCTCCTTTGCTCGCAGATAACTTTTTTCGCGAGATGGCGGTTTGCATCATGAGCGGCCTTGCTTTTGCCACACTTCTAACCCTCGTAGCAGTACCCGTTTTCTACCGCCTATCGCTGGGTAAAAGGCTGCTTGACGATCCTCACTGAGACGCTTTCGAAGTCTTATAAGCTCGAGTTTTTTAACACTCACAATGTGATTTTAATTTCGATGGTCGGGGAGCACATTTGCGGGAACAAAACCTGAGTATCGAAAAATAATTCAATATAAACACAGGGTTATCGTTTGTTCTCGGTTTCGCCAACTTCGCCATTTCATGATTCTAAGACGTCCCAGAACGTTTTATCCTTTTTATTATCCTTGCAATAACAAGAACTTAGGGTACTTTGACGGATCAA
>CAJWZG010000216.1 GCA_913049565.1 uncultured Gammaproteobacteria bacterium | reverse complement strand
TTTGCTCTACCAACTGAGCTAAGGCGGAGTAGTTACGATCGGCGACAAGTGACTCGCACGCGCGTTCGCATTCTAATCTGTGCCGTTCCAATTGCAACACTCAATGCGTTGGTTTTAGCGTTAAACCATTAGCGCCCACGTCGAAAGTAGCGGTTAACCACTCGGCTGTTTCCATCCGCTTTGATATCCAAGGAAACCAGCAGCCTGTCTCGGGTCGTCAATTGGTATCGCTCAAGCACGGTGATACCCCTCGTGCGAGAGGCTATAACTAGCGCGTTTTCATCCCAGCCAGCTTGCACTTGCCAGACTCCGCGCTCTTTCATACCCCAACTGACGTCTCGATAAACGCCAGGGAAATGCTGAATTCCCATGGAATCGCTGGCCAACTCGATATCCATGCGACGAGCATCTAGGACCTGAAAGTCGTAAGCGACAAATGCCAGTCCTGAACCGGCGCGGATTCGCTGTATCTCTGCGCGCGTTGACATACGTTTATCGCCGCGCCGCGCGTCTGGTTTCATTGCAGAGCGAGCGTTATCAGACTCTGCAAAATCCAGCTCCCAAACGCCAGACAGCGCAACATCTCTAATGGGTGCCGGATCAAGCTTCAATCCCCCGCATCCAGCGAGCAACAAACCTGTTAGGCAAATTAACAACCAGTGTGACCGCACTGTGCTCATGGTTTCGGTGCCTTATTGACGCAGAAAAGATCGCTGATTCTGCAACGCTTGCGCGGTCTCGTCGATGAGATCCTGCATGATCTGATCAACCGGCTTCACATCATTAAAATACGCAATGCTTTGACCGGCACCAGAATGGATCAAGGGTTCTATATCGTGCTCCTCGATAGCACCGAGTAAGTCACCTACAAGCACGTCCTGAAAAGGCATTTTCAGCGGCGCAGGTGCACCATCCGCCTCCCAAGCTTGGCTCCATCCGGTACGCACCTGCCGAAAGGGTTTACCACTTTCTGACCGTGTAATAACGGTGTCGGCACTGCCTGCCTGAATCAGTTTGTCTCGATTTGCCGGATGCATATCAGCTTGATGCTCAGCGCTCAGCAACCAAGCAGTGCCCAACCAAACGCCTTGGGCTCCCATTGCAAGCGCTGCTGCAATATGGCGGCCAGTCGCAACACCGCCTGCGGCAAGTACAGGGATATCGCCAGCAGCATCGACAATCTGCGGCACCAAGGAATAGGTACCAATAGGCCCAGTATGAGCGCCGGCATCGTAGCCTTGCGCAACGATCATATCGACGCCTGCAGCAATGGCCTTTGGCACATGGTGCGGGCTACCAATTAGGGCGAGCGTGGTTTTACCGCGACTCCTCGCCTGGGCCACCACGTTGGCAGGGGCACCGATACCGCAGGCCAGCATATCAACATCACTTTCCATCACTGCTCGCAGCTGCTCGCCTTCTATCTCCTTAGAGCGAATAAAACGTGTGCGCATTCCTGGCTTGGTGGCCTTGGGCACTTTGTAGCGCTCGACAATTTCTGCCACGAACTTTACATGCTCCGTCGGAATCTCGGCCTCAATAGCCTCGCGAGAGTTATGCTCGGGCATTCCGGGAGGTAAGACTAAATCCACTCCAAAGGGCCGATTACCCACCAACCGCCTAATCTCCGCCAACTCGTGCTTGATCTCCTCTGGAAACCGACGAGTGGCGCCATAAACCCCGAACCCACCGGCGTTGGTAATCGCTGCAACCGTCGACACATCGTGAGCAAAACCAAAAATAGGGGTGTTGATGCCCAACTGGTCGCATACTGGGCTCCAAATGCTACTCATGATTCTCCCCGATGATTATCCTAGGGCCATTATCCCTGCACGCCCGCAGCGAGACAAACCTCACCTTTGTGCAAATTTAGCTCTTGGTCTTACTAAGTTTAATTCTGCCTTTGTTTCGCGCGACAATGCTAGGGCCAATGCCTTTGACCTCTTCCAGTTCTTCTACCGATCGGAACGTTCCTACCTTGGTGCGATACTCGACGATCGCCTCCGCTTTCGTTGCACCGACGCCTTTTAGCACTGTGGCCAGCTGCGCTGCGGTCGCCGTATTGAGATCCCCCGTCGTTAGTTTAGCTCTTGCCTCTTCGATACTTGCTGCGCTCGTCGCATTTGCAGCATGGTGGCTAACCTGATCTACGACCCCTGCTTGTATTGTGTTGAACACGCCGGCAGTCATCGTGACTGCGAAAACGGCGAACAACGCTAGCGTACACGTATGCCCACGAAGTACTGATGTTGTTTGATAGAATAAACGTATCATGACGATCTCCTTTTGATTGGACTGGAGACCTTAAAAGCGAAAAATTGTGTTCAATAGAGCAAACTACTGCCGAGTGCGCGAGACGGCGCGAATCCTCAGGTAGGAAATTTGCTACCTATTCGCCGCCTAACACCTAATCGTACGAACGATTAGGCCTTAGCTGGGTTCGACTATGTTCTTTGGTGCGTTTTCGAGGGCTTCGACGCTTTCCTTTTCCCTTAGCGCACTCTCGGTTGCCGCAAGGGATTTTTTCAGTGCCCTCACTTCTAAACGCAGCGGCACATGTCGGATAAGGTTATAAAGCCAACCCAGCACTATCCCAAGAATTAGGGCCATGAGAAGCCACCAGAATATGCTTAACGTAAAAGGGGTCTGCCAGCCTACAAAGCCCAATGCCACCTGCTGTTGATTCACTGCCAAGGCGGCGAACAAAAATACGATAACCAACACTGTGAGGAATAGCAGAGTCTTCAGCCAAGCCATCGAACTACTCTATTCTCTTCATCATCAAGTCTCGTCTTTGGTCGCCTGACTGAGCTCAAGGGCAGCATTAACGCGATCGCGTAGCGCTTTGCCGGGCTTGAAATGAGGCACATGTTTGCCTGATAAACCGACGGATTCGCCGGTTTTCGGGTTACGCCCGATACGTGGGGCACGATAGTGCAAAGAGAAACTACCAAACCCACGAACCTCAATACGCCCGCCAGAGGCCAGGGTGCCCGACATCTGCTCCAGCATCGTCTTAACCGCCAACTCAACATCCTTGCTGGTTAGCTGCAAGCCGCTTCCCTGCGCCTGAGCACTGACCATCCGGTCAATAAGCTCAGACTTTGTCATGCTGTTATCTGTCATCGACCACCCTGCTCGATCTATCTAGCCGCTAAGTTCAGACTTAGTCGTCTTCAGGCTTATTCATCTGCGCCTTGATCAAATCACCCAGCGTCGCAGGACCAGAACGGTCGCTTTCTTGCTTCTGGTGTTCTTTCACAGCCTCACGCTCGTCTTCGATATCCTTCGCCTTAATCGAAAGCCCGATAGTTCGGTTCTTGCGATCTAAGTTGACGATCTTCACTTCAAGCTCTTCGCCTTCTTTCAGCGAATTACGCGCATCTTCAACGCGATCGATACTGATTTCTGACGCTTTCAGCACGCCCGTTACGTCTTCGGCGAGTTCAATAACGGCTTCTTTCGGCTGAACCTCTAGAATCGTACCTTTCACAATGTCGCCACGATCGTGCTCTGCCGCATAGTCGGAGAAGGGGTCTTTTTCCATCTGCTTGATACCCAGAGAGATACGCTCGCGCTCTGGATCAACAGACAAAATAATGGTCTCAATCTCTTCGCCTTTGGAGTACCGACGTACTGCGGTTTCGCCCGGCTCGTTCCAAGAGATGTCCGACAGATGCACCAAACCGTCGATGCCGCCTTCCAAGCCAATAAAGATACCGAAATCGGTAATCGACTTGATGGTGCCGGTAATCGTATCGCTCTTAGCGTGAGCGATGCTGAAGGATTCCCAAGGATTTGGACGGCACTGTTTGATTCCCAGCGAGATTCGTCGACGTTCTTGATCGATATCTAGAACCATCACCTCAGTCTCATCCCCTACCGATACCACCTTGGACGGATGAATGTTCTTGTTCGTCCAATCCATTTCAGACACGTGCACTAGGCCTTCAACCCCCTCTTCGATTTCAGCGAAGCAGCCGTAATCGGTGAGGTTGGTGACAGTTGCCGTCACTCGCGCACCCTCTGGGTAGCGGCGAACAATATCTGCCCATGGATCATCGCCCAATTGCTTCATACCGAGGCTAACGCGGTTTTTCTCGCGGTCAAATTTGAGAATACGCACATCAACTTCATCGCCTACGTTGACCATTTCGCTCGGATGACGAATCCGCTTCCAAGCCATGTCTGTGATGTGCAGCAGTCCGTCAACGCCACCCAGATCAACAAAGGCACCGTAGTCAGTGAGGTTCTTAACAATACCCTTAACATCCTGGCCTTCCTGCATCGACGCGAGTAACTCTTCTCGCTCATGGCTGTTCTCTTCTTCGAGTACGGCACGACGAGAAACCACAACGTTGTTACGCTTTTGGTCCAGCTTGATGACTTTGAATTCCAGCGGCTTGCCTTCAAGGTGTGCTGTTTCACGCAAGGGACGAATATCAACCAACGAGCCTGGGAGGAATGCACGGATATCGTTGACGTCAACTGTAAAGCCACCCTTGACCTTACCGTTGATGATGCCAATGACCACTTCGCCCTGCTCACTGGCTTCTTCCAGTTTCTCCCAGCTCTCAGCACGTCGTGCTTTCTCGCGGGACAGGCGTGTTTCGCCGAAGCCGTCGTCTACTACTTCCATGGCCACCTTCACTTGGTCGCCGATACTCAGTGCGCAAACACCTTCGTCGTTGAGAAATTGATTT
>CAJWZG010000215.1 GCA_913049565.1 uncultured Gammaproteobacteria bacterium | reverse complement strand
TCACCTTAGACAGATGTTTGAACCGAGGAGACACATGTGCAACTTGATAATTTAAATGTCGAGCAACAAGAGGTTTTGATTACTCCTGAGCAGCTTAAGGCTCAACTTCCCGTCAGCGAAGCCGTGCGGAAAGCGATCAGCAATTATCGAGAAACGGTTCGCAACATTGTCGATCGCCGAGATCCAAGAATGCTAGTCGTCGTTGGCCCCTGCTCCATTCATGATACTGATGCGGCCATAGAATACGCTGGGCGTTTGAAAACGTTGGCCGACGATATTGCAGAACAGGTCTTTATCGTGATGCGTGCCTACTTCGAAAAACCGCGCAGCACTGTCGGCTGGAAAGGCCTGATTAATGATCCCCACTTAGATGACAGTTTTAAAGTTGCAGAAGGCCTGCATATTGGCCGACAACTTTTGCTTGAGCTGTCGCAGATGGGTCTACCACTGGCAACTGAAGCACTCGACCCCATTACGCCTCAGTACATGCAGGACCTCATTTCTTGGTCTGCAATCGGTGCGCGTACTACTGAATCGCAAACCCACCGCGAGATGGCCTCTGGTTTAAGTTGTCCCGTGGGGTTCAAGAACGGCACCGACGGTTCTTTAGGGGTTGCGGTGAATGCACTCGAATCCGTAGCAAATCCACACCGTTTTTTGGGGATCAACCCAGCGGGACAGGTCAGTGTGATTCAAACCAAAGGCAACGCTCACGCCCATGTGGTGCTACGAGGTGGCAGTTCTGGCCCAAATTACGAGCCCGAACACATTCAGGCTTGCGAAGCAGCACTAGCAAAGCTTGGGTTAACCCAGTCAATTATGGTCGATTGCTCTCACGCGAACTCAAATAAAGACCACAAGCAACAGTCTGTGGTTGTCGATTCTGTTTTGGAGCAAATTTCTCAAGGCAATGAGTCGATAACGGGTCTAATGATTGAGAGCCATCTGAGCGAGGGCAACCAAAACATCAATAATGCCGACGGTCTTCGTTATGGCGTTTCGATTACCGATGCCTGCATCGATTGGGATGAAACCGACGCGTTGTTAAGAAACTTAGCAATTCAATTGGCTAACTGATAAACCGCCAGCACTTCTGCATTTCATGCAGATCTAGAACACCTACGTGTAGTAGGCGTTATCATTCATGGTGTGATCGGTCATGTCTTTGACACCCGTTAATTCAGGCACACGCTCCAATAGAGTTGTTTCGACACTCCCCTTCAACGTTAGATCCACTGCTGAGCAACCCTGGCATCCGCCACCAAATTGCAGCACCGCCTCGACGGATTCGGTCACTTCAACCAGCGAAACAACACCGCCGTGAGCTGCTAGTCCAGGATTAATTTCGTTGTACAACACGTAGTTTATTCTGTCTTCAATCGGCGCATCAGGACCCACTTTTGGCACTCGCGCGTTCGGTGCTTTAATCGTCAACTGACCGCCCATCTGGTCCTCTTGATAGTCGACTTCAGCGTCTTCCAGATAGGGTTCGCTGCGACCTTCAAACCATGCTCGAAAACCTTCGTATTCCACAGCAATGTCCCCCTCTTGCTCCTCTCCAGGACGGCAGTAGGCAATACAGGTCTCTGCCTGTGGCGTGCCTGGTTGGGCCACGAATATGCGGATGCTGACGCCGTCGTCTTCTTGCTTGGCAAGTAAATCATGCAAGTACGTTTGGGCGCTGGCGGAAATCTCTATCATGTTACAACCTAAGATTACGCGGAAGTTCTGCGAGTATTGTACATCCCTCGAGCCGGCAAAACAGATAATACCGGGTGACTGGAATTAGCGATCATGAAGCAATCTCACGAAAACCTTTTAGCAGATGATTTGTTGGTCGCGTCTAACGGCCCTAAAATTCCCAATCCTAGTCCGCAACAATTTATATAAATCGCTAAGACGAATGACACCCGATTAATGACCACTGAAACCAGTAGTATTCAAATAGATCGCCACGATCGCCCAACCCGCCAGACGTTTATCGACCTGATGTCCCAACGAATTCTCGTTCTTGATGGGGCTTATGGTAGCGCCTTCCAAGGTTACCGTTTGTCCGAAGAGGCATTTCGGGGCGATGAATACGCGGGTCACAAACATTTACTGCAAGGTAATCACGACATATTGAACCTCACCCAGCCGGCTATCGTTGAGGAGGTACACAATGGCTACCTTGAAGCGGGTTGCGACATCATCAGCACCAATACCTTCAACGCCACATCGATCGCGCAGGCAGATTTTGGCACCCAAGATCACTGTTTTGAGATCAACAAACGCGCTGCCGAAATTGCTCGGCGTTGTTCTAATACATGGAGTGCCGAGGACAGACCTCGCTTTGTAGCAGGCAGTATCGGCCCCACAAATCGCACTGCCAGCATCTCTCCAGATGTCAACCGACCAGAGTTTCGCAATGTCGATTTTGATCAGTTATGCGACGCATATTCTGAGGCGGCATTCGGCCTTATTGAGGGGGGTGTCGACCTCTTTTTGATCGAGACCGTCTTCGATACCCTAAATGCTAAGGCCGCTATTACGGCTCTACTGTGTATCAATGAGTCCCTAGACCAGCCCTTCCCACTTATTGTTTCAGGCACCATCACCGATGCCAGCGGGCGCACGCTCTCAGGCCAAACCTGTGAAGCGTTTCTTTACTCGGTCGAGCATTCAAACCCTATTGCCGTTGGCTTGAACTGCGCTCTTGGAGCAGAACAACTGCGTCCGCACATAGGCGAGCTTGCACGCCTTAGTAGCAACGGGGTAAGCGCCCATCCCAACGCGGGTTTACCTGACGCATTTGGCGAATACACCCAGAGCGCAGAGCAAATGGCGTCGCTTATTTCGGAGTTTGCTCAGTCTGGCTGGCTGAACATTGTCGGAGGTTGCTGCGGTACGACTCCCGAACACATTGCAGCTATCGTTGAAGCAGTAGAGGGTGTGATACCTCGTCCACTGCCCAGCAGTGCCAAGCCTGCTGGGGAGCGCGCGGAACCTCTGGTGGAAACTTTAGACGACCTGCGAAAACACAAGGCGACCTTGAAACTGGCAGGGCTCGAGCCTCTCAGGCTCTCTGAGCAATCGTTGTTCATTAATGTTGGTGAGCGAACCAACGTTACTGGATCTGCAAAATTTGCTCGTTTGATCCGCGAAAACCAATTTGCTGAAGCACTGCAGGTTGCTCGTCAGCAAGTTGAAAGTGGCGCGCAGATCATTGATATCAATATGGATGAAGGGATGTTGGATGGTGTCGAGGCCATGCAGCACTTCCTTAACTTAATCGCAACGGAACCTGACATCTCAAGGGTTCCTATCATGATCGATTCGAGCAAGTGGGAGATCATAGAATCTGGGCTAAAGTGCGTTCAGGGAAAGGCGATTGTCAACTCAATTAGCCTCAAGGAAGGCGAAGAGTCCTTCGTCAGGTTGGCCAAACGTTGTAAATCCTACGGTGCAGCTATGGTTGTTATGGCCTTCGACGAAGCCGGTCAAGCGGATTCCTATGAACGCAAAGTCGAAATCTGCCAGCGCAGTTACACTGTGTTAACAACCCAAGCGGATATCGACCCCAGCGACATTATTTTCGACCCCAATATTTTCGCTGTCGGAACCGGTATTGAGGAACACAATAACTACGCAGTTGACTTCATTAATGCGGTGGACTGGATTCATCAGAATCTGGCAGGCGTCAGCACATCAGGCGGTTTGAGCAATGTGTCCTTTGCATTTCGAGGCAATAATCCGATACGCGAAGCGATCCACACGGTATTCCTTTATCACGCCATCAAAGCAGGCCTTACCATGGCCATTGTTAACGCGGGGCAGCTCGGAATATACGACGACCTTCCCGAGGAGTTGCGTGAAGCCGCGGAGGATCTAGTACTTAATCGCAGACCCGATGCCACAGAGCGACTTTTGGCTTTGGCAGAAACCCACAGCGGCGAGTCGCGTACAAAGACCATCAAAAATCAGGAATGGCGTGACCTGCCTGTGCGCGAGCGCCTCACCCATGCTCTAGTGAAAGGTATCAATAGTCACGTGATTGAAGATACCGAGGAAGCCAGGCTGACCATGACTCGACCACTCGAGGTTATCGAGGGACCACTGATGGATGGCATGAGTGTTGTCGGGGACTTGTTTGCCACCGGCAAAATGTTCTTACCCCAAGTGGTTAAAAGCGCTCGCGTTATGAAGCAGGCAGTCGCGCATCTTGTACCCTTTATCGAAGCAGAGAAGGCCGGCGGAGGCAGCGCCCAATCGAGCGCCAAGGGCAAGATCGTCATGGCCACTGTGAAAGGCGACGTCCATGATATTGGCAAAAATATCGTCGGAGTCGTTTTGCAATGTAACAACTACGAAATCGTCGATCTCGGTGTCATGGTGCCTACAGAGAAAATCTTGCAGACCGCAGTGGATGAAAAAGCGGATGCCATCGGTTTATCCGGTCTAATCACTCCATCTCTTGATGAGATGGTCAAAGTAGCCCAAGAAATGCAGCGTACGGGCATGGACATCCCTCTTCTCATAGGGGGAGCTACTACAAGCAAAGCGCATACCGCTGCGAAGATCGCCCCGGCCTACCAAAACCGCGCCACCGTTTACGTTAGTGACGCCTCGCGGGCCGTTGGTGTGGCAGCAAAATTACTCGCCGACGACCGCGCCTACGGACAATATGCTTCCGAGGTCGCTGACGAATACGCGACGATTAAGCTTCGCGTAG
>CAJWZG010000214.1 GCA_913049565.1 uncultured Gammaproteobacteria bacterium | reverse complement strand
CACTGCAAGAAGCTGCGCATTGATAAGAGCACGGGGCAGAAGAATTATGCCTTCATGCAAGCGGAGGACGAGTTATCGGCCATAGGTATTGTCATCGGTGCGGCCTGGAATGGCGCACGCTCTTTCACTGCGACCAGTGGCCCTGGCATTTCGTTGATGTCAGAGTTTATTGGCTTGGCCTATTTCGCCGAGATTCCTGCCGTCGTGTGGGATATTCAACGCTCCGGACCGTCGACGGGAATGCCGACGCGCACTCAGCAGGGCGATCTCATTGGAGCCGCCTATGCGTCGCATGGGGACACAAAGCACCCGCTATTGTTCCCTGCGACCCCGAAGGAGTGTTTTGACTTCGCCACCGATGCGTTGGATTTAGCCGACAGGTTGCAGACGCCGATCCTGGTGCTCAGCGATCTTGAACTGGGTATGAACGAGAATTTGAGCGAGCCACTGGTCTGGGATGATGCTCGCCGTTATGACCGGGGCAAGGTACTTTCCGCTGAGGAATTGGACTCGCTGGAAACCTTTGGGCGGTATATGGATGTGGACGGCGATGGCGTTGGCTACCGAACTCTGCCCGGCACGCACCCAGATAAAGGCGCGTTCTTCACACGCGGTACTTCTCGCGATGAATTTGCCGCTTACACTGAGTCTCCCGAAGCCTATCAGCACAATATGCAGCGGTTGCAGCTGAAATGGCAGACCGCGAGGGGTTTGATGCCTAAGGCCGAAGTGCAGGATCAAGCCAGCAGAGTTGGGGTGTTATTTTACGGCACGACCTCGTTGCCCATTCCTGAGGCGTTAGACAAACTGAGCGCTAAAGGCGTGCATTTAGATACATGTCGCGTCCGCGCTTTCCCGTTCGGCGACGAGGTTGAAGCCTTTGTCGCCGATCATGATTTGGTTTTTGTGGTTGAACAAAACCGCGATGGGCAAATGCGTACTCTGTTAATCAACGAGCTGCAAACAAACCCAGCCAAGCTGATCCCTATTTTGTATTACGCCGGCTTGTCGATTTCAGCAGATTACATTGACGCGCAAATCGGGGACTACTACGAAGAACATAAACTGGCACGTCTGACTAAGGTGACCCTATGACTTTTGTTGCAAAACCTGGGGTACATCACCCTAATCTGCCCACTAATGATCTCGGACTTACCCGTCGAGACTACGAGGGTTCGGTCTCAACACTGTGCGCGGGATGTGGCCACGATTCGGTGAGCGCGGCGATTGTGCAAGCCTGTGCTGAGTTATCTTTGCCGCCGCATCGATTTGCCAAGGTTTCCGGAATTGGCTGCTCTTCGAAAACACCTAGTTACTTTTTGAACCGCAGTCACGGTTTCAATTCTGTTCACGGTCGCATGCCTAGCGTGATTACCGGCGCTAATTTGGCGAATCGTGAACTGATGTGCGTTGGGGTCTCTGGCGACGGCGACAGCGCTTCTATTGGGCTAGGGCAGTTTGCTCATATTGTTCGCCGCCGTACCAACATGCTTTATCTGGTCGATAATAATGGTACCTATGGCCTCACAAAGGGACAGTTCTCGGCAACTAACGATAAGGGCTCTACGAGTAAAAAAGGGGTGCCCAATCTATACGAGCCCATTGATCTAGTCAGCATGGCTCTGCAGCTCGGTGCGAGCTTCGTGGCGAGAAGCTTTTCTGGCGACAAAAAACAACTGGTACCGCTCATCAAAGCCGCATTGAAGCATAAAGGAATGGCATTTATTGACGTGATTTCGCCCTGTGTAGCCTTCAACAATCACGCTGGCTCAACGAAGAGTTTTGAGTTCGTTCGCGAGCACTCTAAGAGCGTTATCAACGCAGACTTGATTTTTGGACAAGCTGAAATTACGGCTGACTATGCCGAAGGTACTCAAGAGCGTGTGGCGATGCCTGATGGCAGTACGCTGGTGCTGTACAAAGTTGATGCGGACTACGATCCATATGACCGCGTCGGTGCTCTCACTTACGTGCAAAAAATGCATGCAGAGGGGGCTGTTGCCACAGGGTTATTGTATGTGGACCCAGAGGCCATGGAGTGCCATGACGTGATGGAAACCACCACACAACCTCTCAACGAACTGACAGAAGAGACTCTTTGCCCGGGCAATGAGGCTTTGTCGGCCATTAACCAAAGTTATCGCTAACCCGTTACCCGGAAAAGTCATTTTTGAGGTGCTAGTTAGCTCGCATCGTCCAATCGATGTCGCGCATTTTATGTAAACACGCCACACTTGATGCTAAACTCTCGCGCCGTCGAAATCGGCTTTTGTCGCTCGTTGTAAATAGATAAAGCGGCTGAACAAGACATCCCCCTTGATCAAGGAGATACCGTGGCGCTGACTAACTTAGACGACTACTTTCCTGATTGGAAAGAACGCGAAGCCTTAGCAGAGGCGATGATTCCTCTCATAGGTAAGCTGTATCGCAACAATATCGTGTTGTACTGCTTTGGGCGTGCGCTATATAACCAGAGCGTTACCCAGCTGATGAAACACCATCGCTATGTGCGTCAAGTAGCTCAAAACGAGCTTTCTGAATTTGAAACCTTCCCCATTCTTAAGGCTATCTCTGAACTGGAGCTAGGCCCCTGTCATATTGATCTGGGAAAGCTTGCGAGCAAATACATGGATGACGATGCCTCGGCGCAACTCGATCCTGAAGCATTTGTTGCGAAAGAATGCGCAAGCGTTATTGGTGCTACCGCTTTACCCATCGCTGAGCCTCAAGACGTGGTTTTATATGGATTCGGTCGCATTGGCAGGTTACTGGCCCGATTGCTGATTGAGAAAACTGGCAGCGGCGGCCAGTTGCGGCTGCGCGCTATCGTTGTGCGCAAGGCCAGCGCAGATGATCTAGTTAAAAGAGCCAGCCTGTTACGTCGTGATTCGGTTCATGGCAGTTTTCAAGGCACCATCCGGGTAGACGAAGAAAACGAGTGCATTATTGCGAACGGTAACGTTATTCGCGTCATCTATGCGCCAAGCCCCGATCAGGTGGACTACGAGTCGTACGGGATTCACAACGCCTTGATTATCGACAACACGGGCGCTTGGCGTGACATGGATGGATTGTCAGCTCACCTGAAATCCAAGGGCGCTGGCAAGGTTGTGCTGACGGCTCCGGGCAAGGGAGCAGTGAAGAATATCATCTCAGGCATTAATACGAGCGATATCGAAGAGGGTGACCGAGTGCTCGCTGCGGGCAGCTGTACGACCAACGCGATTGTACCCGTCCTGAAAGTGATGAACGACCAATATGGTATTGCGTCGGGTCATATGGAGACCGTTCACGCGTATACCAACGACCAGAATTTGATCGACAATTATCACAAGAAAAATCGTCGCGGTCGCGGTGCGCCACTTAACATGGTGATTACAGAAACCGGCGCGTCATCGGCCGTGGTGAAGCTGTTGCCTGAGCTTGATGGCAAGCTCACGGGTAACGCGATCCGCGTGCCAACGCCTAATGTATCGCTGGCGATACTGAATCTCACCCTCGAAACGTCAGTCTCGGAAGAGAGCGTTCGGGAGTTTCTGCGTTCCACGGCACTGCATAGCAACTTGCAGCGACAGATAGATTTTACAACGTCGCCCGAGTTGGTCTCATCAGACTTAGTGGGTAACCGACATGCCTGTATTGTTGATGGCGAAGCGATCATTACGAAGGACAACAGAGCGGTGTTGTATGTGTGGTACGACAATGAGTTTGGCTATGCTTGCCAGGTCGTTCGGGTGGCCCAAAAGCTTGCGGGTATTCGTTATCCGTTGATACCCGAAGACGTGGTGAAAATGGGGTTTTAATCCTCTGTGACCCAAACTGTTAGAACCCGCATAGCACCATCACCCACCGGGGACCCCCACGTGGGTACGGCCTACATGGCACTGTTTAATTGGGCCTTCGCGCGCCAACATGGCGGTGAGTTTGTGTTGCGAATTGAAGATACCGATCAAGCGCGCAGCACTAAGGCCTCAGAGCAGGTTATTTTTGACGCCCTAAACTGGCTTGGATTGGAATGGGACGAAGGCCCGGAAACCGGCGGCCCCCACGGGCCTTATCGGCAAAGTGAGCGCAAAGACATCTATCGTGAGCATGTTCGTAACCTGCTCGCGGATGGCCACGCTTTTTATTGTTTTTGCAGTAAGGAGCGCCTCGACGCCGTGCGCTCGAAACAGCAGGCAAACAAAGAAACCACGCGGTATGACGGGCACTGTCTCAGTTTGAGTGACACAGAGATCGCCGAAGGTTTGGCGAGTGGCGCTAAACATGTGATCCGCATGCGAGTACCTAGCGAAGGGAACTGCACTTTCACCGATCGTTTGCGGGGTAGTATCAGTATTCCCTACGCGCAGATAGATATGCAGGTGCTGGTAAAAGCCGACGGCATGCCAACCTATCATCTTGCTGTTGTAGTCGACGATCATCTGATGGGTATAACCCACATATTGCGCGGCGAAGAGTGGTTGAACTCGGTGCCTAAGCACCAATTGCTGTATAAGTACTTTGACTGGCCGATGCCTGAGTTGATTCATCTGCCGCTATTGCGAAACACCGATCAAAGTAAGCTTTCCAAGCGAAAAAATCCCACCAGTATTAACTACTACCGAGATATGGGGTATTTGCCTCAGGCGTTGTTGAACTATCTCGGTTTGATGGGATGGTCTATGCCCAATGAAGAGGAAATATTTTCCTTGCAGGAAATGGTTGATGCTTTCGA
>CAJWZG010000213.1 GCA_913049565.1 uncultured Gammaproteobacteria bacterium | reverse complement strand
CGGTGGTCGATTGCATCACAAACCCCTACATGAACGCCGAGGTCATTCGACTCGATGGTGGTATTCGCATGCCGCCGAAATAAGAGACGGTATAGTGCTCCGCTCCGCGAGCACTATACCGCCGCTAACTCCGAATAAAAAAACTTCCGAGAAGAAAGGCCCGCAGGGACTCATCACGGCTGGCAGTGGTGACACAAATAACAACTTAACAATAATTCGAGCACACAGGGCGGGGTATTCATGGATAGGAAAACAGGGATTATGAGGATACTGTTTGCCTTTAAGCATTCGGGAAAAGGGTTTCAATTTCTGCTAAAAAATGAAGCCGCTTTCCAACAAGAACTGGTCTTAGCAGTGTTGCTGGTGCCGCTGTCATTTTTGATCAAGCAAACATTAACTGAACTCCTACTGTTACTGATGGTACTCGCTCTCGTTTTGATCGTGGAAATCCTAAATACTGCGATTGAGACAGTCGTTGATCGGATTGGACTTGAGCACCATGAGCTATCGGGGCTTGCAAAGGACTTGGGCTCAGCCGCTGTTCTACTGGGCTTACTCGTTGCAGGGGGGGTATGGCTCACTTTTTTATGGCGTTATGGCTCGTCTTCAATCGGTTAGTCATAACACCAAGCGACAACTCAGATTGAAGACTGGTTCCACCCTACTGATCCGCGGGTAGCATAGCTGAAAGGGGCTTTAGTGCTCGCTGGCAGTAAACAGCCCTTGTCGAAGCCTCAGTCCATGCTTCCATACACACGACGAAGCCCACTATTTACGCCGCATGCTGTAAATCCAGTCGCCCCAGGGGCTATACTGCGACGCTACTGTACCCGTTAACAGTAGGCCCAAAACCACCTAACTGACACCACCGATTATTGCCCTCATTTGTCGAATGACAGTTGCCTCGACATGAGGCTACCTGACTGCGCCGATTGCGCTATAGGAATGACCATGACTGCCCAGCTCTCTGATGCCTTGCTCCTGAACAACGGCACTGAACTCAAAAATCGTTTCATGCTTGCGCCACTCACCAATCTGCAAAGTGGTGCCGATGGCGTATTGAGCGATGACGAGTACCACTGGCTGACCTATCGTGCCGAAGGGGGGTTCGGACTCACCATGACTTGTGCCGCTTCGGTACAACACTCTGGGGTCGGATTTCCCGGGCAACTGGGTGCTCACGACGACCGGCATATTGCAGGCCTTACTCGCTTGGCTGACGGTATCAAAGCGCATCACAGTCATGCGGTGGTGCAACTGCAGCACAGCGGCATGCGCGCTCAACCCGACTACTGTTCGGGCGTGCCGCAGTGTCCATCCGACGATGAAGAAACTGGCTCGAAAGCGATGAGTGACGATCAGGTAAAAGCGCTGATCGACGATTTTATTGCTGCGGCAGAGCGCTGCCAAAAAGCAGGTTTTGACGGCGTGGAGCTGCACGGAGCGCATGGTTATCTGCTCTCTGAGTTCCTCAGCCCCCAGTACAACCAGCGAGAAGATCACTACGGTGGCGACGCAGAGCGCCGCGCAAAGATTCTGTGGGAAGTCATCGCTGGTGTGAATGAACGTTGTGGACGGAGCTTCAGTTTGGGCGTGCGCTTATCCCCAGAACGCTTTGGTCAACGCACCGCTGAGATTCGTGATTTAGCCGCGGCGCTGCTGCTCGACCCACGGCTTGATTATCTCGATATGTCGCTGTGGGATCTTGCCAAACCCGCTCATGATGAGGGGTTTCAGGGTCAGTCGCTGCTTGATATTTTTGCTGGGCTACCCCGTGACGGCGTTGCTCTGGGTGCAGCAGGCAAGCTTTATGGTGCAGCACAATGCCAACAGGCTCTCGACCAAGGCCTCGATTTCATCATGGTCGGCCGAGCGGGAATTGTGCACCATGATTTCCCGCAACGCGCCTTTGCCGATCCTGAGTTTGTCATGGCTGACTTACCGGTCACCCGCGAGCACCTGCGACAGGAGCGCCTTGGTCTACCGTTCATTGATTACATGGCGACCTGGAAAGGCTTTGTTGCTGACTAGCCTGAGCTCGCTAAGTAGTAAGAACCCACTCTCGTTAAGAGCAACGCCTCGCTGGAGCACGCATGCACACAATTGAGATACAGAAAGAACCAGTAGAACTCTATAAAATTCTCAAATTTGAAGGCATGACCAGCACTGGTGGAGAGGCGAAACTCCTGATTGGAGATGGGCAGGTCACCGTGAATGGTGAGACCGAGACCCGACGCAGGCGTAAAATGATGAATGGTGATGTCATTGGCTTTCGCGGCGACCAGTTTCATCTGCAGTTGTCGACACACACCGAAGAGATTTAGGCATAGGTTAAAGCGGCGAATGCGGCATCGTGATAGGGGCCGAATACCGCGTGTCAAACCCATTAATAGCTGCCGACGCGGGTCAAAACCAGGGGGACATTTGCCGGTTTCGGGCCGGGTGTTGAACAGCCGGCTCATCCGCCAAATCAAATCGACTGGCAAGTTGCGCACGTGTAAATTCGTCGCGAGTTGGCAGTAGAGCGCTGGATTTTTGTTTGGCACTTGCGACAAGGTTGACTGGCACGACCAAAAACAAAAAAACGCGCCCTGCCATAAGTGACCCCTTTATTTTTTAGTGCTTTGTATTGGCGCTCTGGTAGGGTCACGCCAGCTAGCGCATAACTCCGTTGGCTGATAGAGAGCGTAGTCCGGGCAAGCTTACCCACTTGGGCATTACTGAGTTCGCGCGCCTTGCGCGCAGGATCAATACCGGCAACAAATAAGATTTCGCTGCGCAGGTAGTTACCTAAGCCCGCCAGAAACGCTTGATCGAGGTACACAGAGTTGAGGGCTCTTCCAGAGAAGGCCTTGCTCTGTAGCCGTTCAGCCACTGCTCGCCACGTCAATTGGGGGTTTAAAATGTCGGGCCCAATGCGCTTTAAAAACGGGTGCTCCTCAATGTGTTGGGTTTCCCATACGCTGATATCTGAGGCGCTGTACAGCAAGGCGCTATGCTGGTTGGTGTGGATTGCGAGGCGCAGCTGCCGGTTGGTTTTTGGCAACTTGTCGCGCTTTACCACCCGCCACACACCATAGAGCTGGTTGTGTGAATAAATGGTATGGCCAGAGTCAAAATGCGTCAGCAGTGCTTTACCGCGGGTCTCTAACGAGAGCACGTGACTGTCCTTGAGGGGCTTGCCAAATTTTTGCAGCGGCTGTAACCCAAACTCAATTTTTTCGACCCGCTTGTCTTTTAACACCGCCTCAATTTTATCGGCGGCACGACGTATCTCTGGACCCTCTGGCATACTCTGGAACCTGTCTCCGTTTGTTTTGTTAGCGATCTGCCTAACGCAAAGAAGAGCAGGTTGCACTTGGCGCCGATTACGCCTGCTCTCACCCTGCTAACGACCCAAAGCGCTGCCGTGCTTGCGACAAACGAATATGAATTCAGCTCGCTCAAGCCGCTCAGATGCTAAGACTTTGCATGGCAAATCAGTGTGGCCCCGCTCAATAATAGACGGCCTCGAGTTCAACAAAAACCACTGTGACGAGTTCTCTGGGGATGGCGTGTCGTTTGGGTATCTATCGAGTCCTGCCGATTGGCGTCGAGTCGATCACTACTGCTTACTGTGGGTCGCCACTTTCGCAAATGCCAATGCAGCAGCGATTGATATCCACGCCACTGCAGAAACCCGCGCAGAAAATAGTGGCAAGGTTGAGCCAAGGGGAAACAGGGCCATTAGCGCAGCCAGTCCAGGAGCGATCGCTGGCACCGGCGCGTTGATCAACCAACGAACCAGCGTGGCCAGCAGTATGACGTATCCTAATAAACCGATCGTACCCAGATCGGCTGCCTCCTCCAGCACAGTCAAATGGGGTGACCAGTTATACGCTGCACCAGGAATTCGATCCGCGACCCCGTAACCCACCAGCAGCGTTTCCGACGACACACCAAAGGCGCGTATGCCAACACCATTGATGGGATGCTCCAAAAATAACGCTATCGCCGCGTCCCACAAGTAGGGTCGCCAGGAGAGGATCTCTGCAACGTCCCCTGCGCCGCCAGGAAAGACACCCATCACTGCCAACCAACGGTCTCCAATCTCTGGATTCGCGGCCAACATCATCATGGAGCCCAGTAAACTTACTAAAACAGGCACCACAAACCTAACACTGGTGCCGATCCCCAATCGCACTCCAATCAAGATCGCATAACTCAAAACGGAAATGACTAACAACAGCCCAGAAGCTCTACTTCCTCCTAGGATGACCGCCACAAATAGCAACGGTATCGCAACCCAATAGGCCAGCCCTCGTCCATCAAGCAGACGACAGCCTTCAAATAGCCACGGTGACAACACCATGAGCACCCAAGCATAGTTCAGCCCAAGAAAGCCGGTGATGCGAGTGGGATTAAACTGATCGGACCACAGCGCATTACCGATAATATTGTGGCCGATGATCTTCTGAAAAATACCGTCGAAACAAAAAAATCCAATTGCCAGGGCGACCCCGATGGTGATTTTTTTGAGCGCCGTTACGCTTGGGGGCATCTGTATAAGCACCACCGCCACGAGCCCAAAGGACATCATACGCAGCAGCGTTCTGACCGAACGATCCATCAAAGTGCTATCAAAAATGGAGCATAACGCCGGTATAGCTAGGCAACCCAGCCAGAACCACATCTGACGAAGACTGGGATCGATAACGGCCGCCCCTTTTCGCCAAAACAG
>CAJWZG010000212.1 GCA_913049565.1 uncultured Gammaproteobacteria bacterium | reverse complement strand
TTACAGGAATTCCACCTTTTAAACCCTTCTTATTTGGTGACCACCTTTGGGCCACTACCACGCAATTCACCGAAAACTGGGGCCTCAGCCATTTGCGGCCGCACCAATCAGATTACGAGGATCCACTGCAGCGTGTTTCGGTTCAATCCTCGTCTGAACCGGTTTATTAGGGTGACTGTTTGGCGTGACTGTCGAGCACTGTGTCGCCATAGCAAGGGCCGCAGCGCATCCGCGCCAACTTTTAACGACAGTTAGTGCTACCGTGCTCGGCACCTCGTTTGCGATACTAGGGTCTTAGCGCCAAGGTTCGCGTTTTTCACTCCAGCTAAGGCATCAATTGAGACTTTTCATCAATGCGCCCTGCCAGGAACCTTCGCAAGACCCTTTATTAGGACATCTGCTCTATGCGCAGCCAGCACTTTGCTGACGATACAGTGATAGGAAGTCGCCTGTTGCTGCCCAAACTCTGGCAGCGGCTCTCGCCTATTTTGTTTAAAAATCGCAGTCGCGTGGGGCTTGCCGTGCTCTGCTTGCTGGGCGCGAAAGTCGCATTGATGTATATCCCGTTTCTGTTGAAGGCTCTGGTGGACGGCTTAGACACTGACCCGAACCAACTTGCAATACAAGCCATCCTCATCTTGGTACTCGCGTATGGTGCCGCGAGACTTACCACCACGCTCTTTGGAGAGATCCGCGATACCTTATTTGGGCGGGTAACCGAGAAAGCGATGCACGAAATTAGCTTGAGCACTTTTAAACATGTGCACAGCTTGGACCTGGAATATCATCTCAACCGACGCACGGGGGGACTGGCCAGAGATATTGAGCGCGGCACAGAGGGTATTAGCTTTCTACTGCGATTCTTCATTTTCAACATTGCGCCAACGTTGATCGAAATCGCGATGGTGGCCATCATCCTTTGGGTCAACTATGGGGCCCAGTATGCGCTTGTGGTCTTACTGTCGGTCATGGCTTACGGCAGCTTTTCATTTCGAGCAACAAGCTGGAGAACCCAATACGTTCGTGAAGTGAATCGTGCGGACTCAGATAGCCAAACGCGTGCGGTCGATAGTCTCCTCAACTATGAGACCGTCAAGTATTTCAATAACGAACCATTCGAAGCGGGGCGCTACGATATTGCCCTCGACATTTGGGAACAAGCGCGGCGGAAAAACCGGCTGTCGTTGTTTGCGTTAAATGCGGGGCAAGCACTTATCATCGCGGTTAGCCAAACGCTCATGCTCGGCATGGCGGCACTGTCAGTCGGTGCTGGAGACATGTCACTTGGCGACTTTATTCTCATCAACCAGTTCATGCTGCAACTATTCCTGCCCTTGGGTTTCCTAGGATTTGTCTACCGCGAAATCAAAGCCGCCTTAGCCAATATTGAACGTCTGTTTAACGTGCTTGAAGAAAGACCCAGTATCACACCTCACTCAGCGGCCCCCGACTTAGCGCTGTCAGCGGGCGACATTCAATTTAGACACATCGAATTCGCCTATAGCGAGAGCGAAAAGGTGTTGAAAGACTTCAGTTTGCATATTAAGGGTGGCCAAACCGTCGCACTGGTCGGCGTCAGTGGCGCCGGAAAATCGACCGTTAGCAAATTGCTGTTTCGGTTTTATGACCCCACACAGGGCGTTATCAGCATTGATGGCACCGATATCAAAGAGATTAACCTTCCTTCGCTGAGAAAGGCCATTGCGGTTGTCCCTCAGGACTGCGTCCTCTTTAACGATTCTCTCCGGGAGAATATCCGTTACGGTCGACCGGCCGCGACTGATTCAGACATTGAGCAAGCCGTCAAAGCAGCACACCTCGCAGAATTTGTGGAGCGATTGCCTGCTGGGTTGGACACACTGGTCGGTGAGCGCGGCCTCAAGATTTCCGGTGGTGAACGTCAACGCGTGGCGATCGCCAGAGCGGTACTGAAGCAAGCTCACATTCTTATCTTCGATGAGGCAACGTCTAGCCTTGATAGTCACTCGGAACAAGCTGTGCTGAAGGCATTTAAGGCCCTAGCCGGAAGACAGACAACATTAGTGATCGCTCATCGACTGTCGACGATTGTCGATGCCGACCAAATTGTTGTGATGCATGCGGGTAGTGTCGTTGAGCAGGGCACCCACTCAGCGCTTCTCGATGCGTCTGGAAAGTATGCCGCGTTATGGCGAGCACAACTTCAAGAGCATCGATAGAGCGATGATTATCTTCAATGATGTCAGTCTGCGCAGAGGTAAAAAACTCCTATTTTCAGGCGCTTCGATCACGCTGCAACCCGGCCAAAAAATCGCGCTGATTGGCGCGAATGGGTCAGGCAAATCCAGTTTTTTTGCGTTGCTATTGGATGAACTTTCGGTCGATGGCGGCGATATCCGCGGACTTCAAGGCCTTCGAATCTCCCACATGGCGCAAGAAGTTGAAGCGAGCGACTTGTCGGCACTGCAGTATGTGCTCGCGGGCGACGCTGAGCTCTATCGTGTTTTGAAAGCCCTCGAAAAGTCGGATGCCGAGGAGGACTATGAGCAGTCGGCTTCACTCCACCAAGAAATGGAAGTGCTCGATGGCTATAGTGCTGACCGGCGTGCTGAAAGACTCTTATTGGGTCTAGGCTTTCAACACGAGCAGCTGCAATCGGGCATGGAAAGTTTCTCTGGGGGCTGGCGCATTCGACTGAACTTAGCCAAGGCGCTCATGACACCTTCCGAATTATTACTGCTAGACGAGCCAACGAATCACCTCGACTTAGACACCACCATTTGGCTACAGAATTGGCTCAAGGCGTATCAAGGCACGTTACTCATGGTGTCTCACGACCGAGATTTTATCGACGCGACGTGTGATCGCACTATCAAAATTGAAAATCAGGCACTCGATGCCTATCGAGGCGGCTATTCGGACTACGAGCGTCAAAAGGCGGAGCGTGCTTTGCAACAGCAAGCCTCCTTTGAAAAGCAGCAGCGGAGAATTTCCGATATTGAGAACTTCGTCGGACGCTTTAAAGCCAAAGCAACAAAAGCGCGACAGGCCCAATCTCGTATTAAAGAGTTGGAGCGCATGCAGATCGTCGCGCCCGCTCACATTGACTCTCCCTTCAGCTTCGCCTTTCCGGCCCCTGGAAAAACCAGCGATCCGTTACTGACGCTCACACAAACCAACTTGGGTTACGATGCAAAGACCATATTAAAAAACGTTAACTTATCCTTGAGCCCCGGTGATCGTATTGGTTTGTTGGGCAAAAACGGTGCGGGCAAATCGACGTTATTAAAAAGTTTGACCGGTGAGCTTGCCTTACTTCAGGGGGAACGCAGTATTGGTGCGCATCTCCGCATTGGCTATTTTGATCAACAACAATTGGAAGTATTAGATATGGAGGCGAGCGCCCTCCTTCATTTGCAGCGATTATCCCCAACAGCACGAGAACAGTCGCTGATGGATTTTTTAGGTGGGTTCAATTTTAAGGGCGAGCGAGCCAAGGAGGCGATTCGTCCTTTTTCGGGCGGAGAGAAAGCGCGGCTCGCACTGGCACAGATTGTTTGGCAAGACCCGAACGTGCTGGTGCTGGACGAGCCCACTAACCACCTCGACCTAGAGATGCGCCATGCATTGGAGTTGGCGTTGCAGCACTATACCGGCGCCATCATATTAGTCAGTCACGACCGTCATCTGTTGCGTAACGTGGTTGATCAACTGCTCTTAGTCGACGACGGACAGCTGGCAGAATACGATGGTGATATCCCCAGCTATGAAAAATGGGTCATCTCGTCAGTCAATAGCCACCCTGCCCCCCAGACCCCTGTTGAGCAACCCGTGGTCAGCAGTTCTAACGCAACACCGTCAGGCCTGAACAAAAAGCATCAGCGCCAATTAACAGCAGCAACCAAAGCGAAGAGAAGCCCAATCAGCAACGCAATCAGTCGTATTGAGGCGGCAATGGATCGCTGTCAGGGGCAACTCTCGGACCTTCAGTCTCAGCTCAGTGAGGAAAGCCTGTATCACGACGAGCAAAAACACCTATTGCGAACTCTGATCCAACAAGAGGCGGTGCTAAAAGGAGAGCACGAAGGGTTAGAAGAGCAATGGCTCACGCAGCAAGCCGCGCTAGACGCGATCGAGGACGCGGCAGACTGACTCGATGCTCTGGCTGATGGTCAGCCTCAACACAACCACCTCTTGTTATGAAGGAGCGGTGCTCTCAAGTGCTAGGCAGCAACGAACCGCTACTTTGCGACAGCCACCTGCACCGGACGCTTGCCGTCCTTACCGTAAAGATTCACTTGCAGACTGGATATCGCATGCACAAGGATGATGGGCTCGATCTTCTGTTTACCCGTCCAGTAGATGTGGGGGAATCGCTCAAGAATCCGCTCATAAGCCATTTTAAGCTGCATCTGCGCGACCCGATTGCCGAGGCATCGATGAACACCGTGGCCAAAGGCTAAATGTTTATCGACGTTCGGTCGGGTCATGTCAAACACATCAGGATCAGGAAAAACCGTTGGGTCTCTATTGGCAGCGCCGTACCACATGACCACTTTCTCATCTTTAGCAATGCGTTGTCCGGCCACTTCTGTGTCCTCTACTGCCGTGCGCCTCATATGCATCACGGGCGATACCATCCGCAATGCTTCATGACTCATACATTCAATGAGCGATGGGTCATCAATCACCATTTGGCGCTGCTCCGGGAACTCAGTCAGTAACCGAATAGTGCCCGAGAGCGAATTACGGGTCGTATCATTGCCTGCAAAGATAA
>CAJWZG010000211.1 GCA_913049565.1 uncultured Gammaproteobacteria bacterium | reverse complement strand
TCAACGAACATGTGTCTGAGTTCTCGGGCGTCCGCTTGCTTGAGGAAGGTGTAGATCTCCTCGATTAAGCTAGAGACCGTGGTTTTTTCATGCATGCTCTGGTCAGGCAGCGGACCAAACTGCGAGCGCAGTGCGGCGACCATCCAGCCTGATAGGTAGATGTAGCTGCGGTCGGTGGTTTGCTGGTGCTTCTTTACACTCATCATGACCTGCTGCGCGACGAAGCCGTGCCAGCAGCCTAATGACTGGGTGTACTTGCTGGAGTCTGCGTCATAGTTCGCCATGTCGCGGCGCATGATGTCAGCCGTGTATTGGGCAATTTCCAGTCCCGTCGTAAAACGGTTTTGCAGCTTCATTCGCACGGCGTATTCGGCGTTAATGGCGCTCCATTCTTGCTTGGCGCCAATGGTCTTGCGGGTTTCTTCGATCAGATCGAGATAGGATGACATGAGAGATCCTCAGCTTTGGTTCAGAGTGATAACTTGCGCTGTTGAAGCCGAATAAGGCGCTTCATTCAGCAATGGCGCGGCACTTTAGCGGTCGCACACGAAGAATTAAAAGGAATAACTGACAATCAATATATTCTAGGCAGGAAATCCACTGTGTGTAATGTCAGCTGAGAAATCAGCCGCGTTGGCTTTGATCTTCGCTATCATGCGATGCGAAATACTATGCTACCTAGAGCGCCAAAATCTGCCCGGTAATCGTCAGGTTCGGCAGGGTGCATATTGCCCACAGACCCGGTCATCAGTGTATGCCCGGCTTCAAGCGGGTAGCCTAACGCCAGCACTTGGTTGATAAGCCAGGCTAGGGCCCTGCGCTGGCCGCTCATAACCGAGCCAGCCAGGGCTTGGTGCAGTTCGGCGCTGTCACTTTGGTCCGGGCTACGTGTTAGCGAGATATTCGTAGCATCGAGTGGCATTTGTTCAGGATTGATCGTGCTGACGCCGGCAATACAGCCATAAGATGCCGAGTTACTTGCGATCAAGTCCAGGTAGGTTGGTCGCTGTTGCAGGTTCGGTGCTGCTAGCTCAACCATGCATCGGCACTCTTTGACCGCATCGAAAACATCGTCATCGCTCACTGGTTCTGTGATCGATTTGCTGAGCAAAAACCCCAGCTCGGTTTCCAATAGCACCGAGCGGTCAGTCGAAACGGTTAGCCCTGCATCTGTTCCTGCCGTGTAGGCGGCGTGTTCGAACAGCACACCGACAATTGGCTCGTCGATGCCCATGGCTTGCTGCGCCGGTTCGGCGGTGAGCGCTGCTTTGTAACCGTACACCTGTCCCCAACCGCCGTCTTTTTGCAGCTGAGTAACCAGCTGGCGCTGCAGTTGGTAAGCCTTTGGCTGCGTAAGTTCTGGCCATGCTGTGGCAATGTTCTCAATCGGCTGCCCACTCAGAACATGATTAAGAGTGGCTTGCAGCCATTGATCTTGTGACTCTGTATCCATAAGCGTCCCCGCTATTTCAAACAAGTGTGTCTGATTGCCGATCATTCTCATCTCTTTGCGGTCAGCGAGGGTCAAATTCGTGAGCGCTTAAGCTAGTATCGTCGTCTTGCGGAGCCAATACAATTCGAGGGTTGCACGCATGCCGCTGTTAGCTCGTTGAGAAGCCCTATGTCCGAACCAAATTTAAGCCGCGCAAGCAGACTGCTGGCAGTACTCGACCTGAAAAAAATCGAGGAGAACCTGTATCAGGGTCAAAATGAAGTCGAAAATGGTTCGCGTTTGTTTGGCGGCCAAGTATTGGCTCAGGCCTGTGCGGCCGCTTATCTAACCGTTGAACACGTGCATTTACATTCTCTGCATGCCTACTTTCTGCGGCCCGGTCGGGTAGATCGCCCAGTGCTCTATGAGGTGGAGCGGGTGCGGGACGGCCGGTCTTTTGTGACGCGCCGGGTGGTGGCGATTCAAAATGGTCAAGCCATCTTCAACATGGATTCCTCCTTTCAACAGGAAGAAATCGGTTTGGAGCACGGTGCGCCCATGCCGAATGTACCGCTTGCCAAGGAACTGCGGGAGGATGTCGACGTTGCACGAGAGCTGGGTGGTGCAAAGGCCGATCCTCGGATGAGCCCAATGGCCAAGGTGGATCGGCCTTTTCATTTGCGTTCAGTGTTTGAGCTTGGGAGTCCGGCGTGGGGTGAGAATCGATTTTGGAACCCGACGTGGATCAAGTTTCGCGAGGCTGTAACATTACCCAAATCGATTGATGATGCCGGTGAAGCAGCCTACCGAACGCAGGCTTTGTCCCGTTGTTTAGTGGCTTACGCTTCTGATATGGGTTTGGTGAGTACCGCAGTGCTACCCCACCAAGCCAGTGTTAATCGGGCTGATGTGCAGATGGCTAGTTTAGACCACAGCCTATGGATTCATCGCTCGGTATCCTTAGATCAGTGGCTGCTTTTTCATAAGCGCACGTCTACGGCGCAAAGCTCGCGCGGTATGGTGCATTCGGAGTTCTTTGCTGAAAACGGAGCCTTGATAGCGTCGATGAGCCAAGAGGGATTGCTACGCACACCAGTGGAATAGGTTGAGCAATCAAAGCTTCTTGCCATAAGAGAATTGCTCTGTTGCCAGCACAATGGATTGGCGCTGCATAGCGCTAGCAACAGCGGCCAAGGTTTGGTCGTCCAATTCGATATGGGTGGCATCAGCAACAGATTGATTCCAAGTAGGATCTAAAACATGCCAGCGCTGTCCGTAGTGAATTTCGTTCCACGCATGAAAACGAAACCCCGGTGTTGGTGTGGCGCTATAGGCAATGCCGTATACCGTGCGGGCAGGAATGTCCTGTGTTCTCGCCAGGGTCGTCAGGAGATCGGCGAAATCGACGCATTCGCCCCGGCCGCTTTCTAGAGAAGCCAGTACCGACCTAGCAGGCTGATGTTCAGCATACAAAAGTTGTTCGCGGGTTAGTTTAATGAGCTGCCCCGCCAACTCTTCGGCAGAACTATAGCTGGGAGTCACTCCCCCGAGTAATGCAACGACCGTACTATGGTCGACAGGCAGCGTAAGGGATCCCTGCAAGTAGTTATCGGTGCTTATGTTGGCTTTTTTGAGATCAATGTGCGAATAAGAGTTCGCACTGAGAGCCCTAGGTAAGCCCTGCTCAGCAAGGGTTCGTTGACCTAGTGAACGAAGTTGCAACGTCAGACTGGTCAGATGCCTCGGCCGCTCCAAGGGGGCTGTCACTGGTGCTACGGCATTTTGGCTCGCCCATTGCACTGTGGCGGCGTTCAAAAAGGTTTGCCGAGGCTCAATATCCTGTGTCGTAAGCTCAAATCGAAATTGATGCGGCGCATCAAAGCGCATTGGGCGCAGGCGCAAATCCAGCTCAGTTTTCGCCTTACTTTCGATGGCTTCGAGTATGTATCTGTTTTGGGTGATGCCGATAAGCCGATGCTCGCGCTGATTCAATCGCAGCGACGCGAGATCTAAAAAGCGCTCTGTAACGAGATCGCCGACGTCGGCATCACGATTGAGTTGCTGCTCAAGGGCCAGTTGATCGTTGAGCGAAAACTGCCACTTCTTTGTTAGTGTTTCCGTATCACCATTGCGTCTAATTGCGATTTCGTAACCTTCGCTCGATTGGCGCACCTCGATCTGCTGTTGCTGACCTTGACGACGTTCTTTGAGCACAGCACTGAGCAGGTTGTACGGCGGTTTGCTCGCGAAGGTCTGTGTTTGCTCTGATGTGTAGGGGGCTGCGTTCAGCATGTTGATGTTTAGCTGCTGTGCCATGAACCAATTGTTGTTAGCGTCCTTACCGGCACTGGTGTGCAAGAAACCTACGGTGTTGTTCTGCTGGATGACTCGGAAGTTGCGCGCACCCAATCGCTCTTCCATTAGCGCCGTGACGCCGGATGAGCGAAAGTCGGCGGCTAGCCAAAACAACGTGAGTGCAGCAACGGTTGCACCGGCCAGAGTTGTCAGGTGCTTGGGCACCATGGGCTTGGTTGTCACGGCGCGTCGTGCACTTTTTTTGCTCCAGCGATAAATTTGTTGTCGCAAGCGTGGTGTTTCACCCGCGTACCTCTCACAATTGCGTGATTAACTCGGCCATGTGTTCGACAACAAGGTAGTTATGGAAAACGAGACCACCGACTTTATTCGCCAGCGTATTGAATCAGATCTTGCCGCTAACGCGTTGGATCAGGGCGTGATTACTCGATTCCCGCCAGAGCCGAACGGATTTTTGCATATTGGGCATGCGAAAAGCATCTGCCTAAATTTTGGTGTGGCCCAGCAGTACGGGGGTGAAACGTTCTTACGTTTCGATGACACGAATCCGGTCAAAGAAAGTAACGAATACGTCGAGTCTATTCAGCATGACGTCTCGTGGCTTGGCTTTGATTGGAAAGCCATTACGCACGCCTCGGATTATTTTGAAGAGATTTATCAATACGCCAAAGCGCTGATCCGTGACGGCAAAGCTTATGTGTGTTCGCTCAATGCAGAGCAGATGCGCGCCACTCGCGGCACCTTGACAGAGCCCGGTGAAAACAGCCCTTTTCGTGATCGCTCCATTGATGAAAATCTAGATCTCTTCCAGCGCATGCGTGCAGGGGAATTTCCAGATGGCACTCACGTAGCGCGTCTAAAAATTGATATGGCCTCGCCCAATTTGAATATGCGTGACCCGGTTATTTATCGAATTCGTCATGCCACTCACCAGCGCACGGGCGACACTTGGTGTGTGTATCCGATGTACGACTTTACTCACGGCATTTGCGATGCCATCGAGCATATA
>CAJWZG010000210.1 GCA_913049565.1 uncultured Gammaproteobacteria bacterium | reverse complement strand
CATCTAATCCAGCAAGTTTTCGACGCAATGGTGCGACTTTTCTGGCCTCACAGCACTCGCCATGCCCGTCGCGGTAAAAGCTGAACAAGTCCTTATCCTTGATCAGTGCCCGCACGCCCTCTGGATCTGGATATACCAACTCGATCTGCTGGCGATAGTGTTTACGTACGGTTTCTAGAAATTGATTGGTTTCCTTGTGCAATCGACCGATGTCGAGAGAAAACACGTCAACCTGCAGGCTGAGTTTGTGCACCAGATCCATGAGCACGACATCTTCAGCACCGCTGAATGAGAGGGCAATACGCCCAGGTTCGAAGGTTGTGAGTGCATTTTGTAAGAGCGCCTGCGTTCGCGCTAAGAGCGGGTTATCTCCCGGAGAGTCACTGGGTTTGACGGAATTGAGCGATGTCATTGCATTTACCCTTTCAGCGCATCGCTTAAGCGCAGAGTGTGTTCTTTACGTTAGATTCGAGGCCGAGCACATTAGCGATCACTTGTTCGTTAAAAACATACTCTCTTACTATATGCTTACGCGAAATTTCAGCTAGGACAGGCCGTGGATATTTTGTGTTTGGATTTGGAGGGCGTACTTGTCCCAGAAGTTTGGCAGGCGGTGGCACATAAGACCCAAATCCCAGCGTTATTGAAGACCACGCGAGATATCCCCAACTACGATGACCTGATGAATTATCGCCTCGGCATCATTGAGCAGCACGACGTCACGCTCAGCCAAATTCAGGCAGAAATCGCGAAACTCGCGCCGCTACCTGGTGCTGCTGATTTTCTTCGCTGGGCGCGGCAACATTTCCAGGTTGCGATCATTTCTGACACCTTCTACGAATTCGTGATGCCGCTTATGGCGCAGCTCGAAGAACCGTTCTTACTCTGTCACAAGCTGCAAATTGAGGACGACCGGATCGTCGGTTATCGCCTGCGGCAGAAGGACCCAAAACGCTGTTCTGTCAAGGCCTTTAAATCGTTGTCCCTCAACATTATCGCTGCAGGAGATTCCTTCAATGATGTTTCCATGCTGGAGGAGGCGGATGCGGGCATTTTTTTTCAAGCGCCGGATAATGTTCGTCAGCAGTTCCCGCAGTATCCGCTGGCGACCAACTATGAAGAGCTGCAAAGTCTGATCCTGCAGGCACAGACTCGATTTGCCTGATTCACAAATTGAACAACCCGAGCAAAGACCAGCTAGAAAAGATTGTAAGTGGAGAGAAAGAAGTGAGCCAAGGTTCAAAGTTTCGTAAAGCCATTGAGGCGGCAGCACCGCAGCCGTTACAAATCCCTGGGACCATTAATGCCTATACGGCGCTCATGGCCGAGCGCGTCGGGCATCAAGCGATCTATCTGTCTGGGGGTGGTGTGGCAAATGCATCTTACGGCTTACCCGATCTGGGTATGACCTCCTTGAATGATGTGCTCGAGGATGTGCGGCGCATCACCGGTGCGACAGATGTGCCTTTACTCGTCGATATCGACACGGGTTGGGGCGGTGCCTTCAATATTGCCAAAACCGTACGCGACATGACCGCTGCCGGCGCCGCTGCCGTGCATATTGAAGATCAGGTGGCGCAAAAGCGCTGCGGACATCGACCCAATAAGGCGATCGTCTCCGTCGAAGAGATGGTCGACCGCATCAAGGCAGCTGTGGATGCCAAAACGGATAACGATTTTGTGGTTATGGCGCGCACAGATGCACTTTCTGTCGATGGCCTCAATGCGGTTATTGATCGCGCTGGCGCATTCGCCGAGGCCGGTGCAGATGCCATTTTTGCCGAAGCGATGACTGAAATAGAAATGTACAAACCCATCGTCGAAACAGCCGGCGTGCCGGTGTTGGCGAATCTGACGGAGTTCGGCCAGACGCCCCTGTATCATCTTAATGAACTAGCATCTGTTGGTATCGCCATGGCCTTGTACCCACTGTCAGCATTTCGAGCCATGAACAAAGCGGCACTCAATGTTTATCAGGTACTCAAACACCAGGGTAGCCAAGCGAGTGTGGTGGATACCATGCAGACCCGGATGGAGCTTTACGATTTCTTGGGTTACCACGCCTACGAAAACAAGCTGGATGAGCTGTTTGCCGATCAGGCTAACGGCTGAGCCGCAGCGTCAGTCTATTTTGCAACATGCGTTATTACGCGCATCACAAACCGTATCGACTAGGCGCATAGTCGAGTAGCCGCATCAAAGGAGACAGTTATGGCTGAGAAAAAACTAGGGGGCGCAGGGCTGCGTGGACAAAGCGCGGGGAGCACCGAGCTTTGCACGGTAGGTAAGAGCGGTACAGGTCTGACTTATCGTGGCTTTGACATTACAGATCTGGCAGAGAATGCGGCCTTTGAAGAGGTGGCTTATTTGATTTTTCATGGCGAGCTTCCCAACGCCCGTCAGTTGCAAGACTACTGTTCAGTGCTCAAGGCAAACCGCAAACTACCGGATACGCTGTTGGAGGTGTTGGAGCGAATTCCTGCTTCGGCCCATCCGATGGATGTGATGCGAACGGGCTGCTCCATGCTTGGAAACCTAGAGCCAGAGGGCGACTTTGCGAACCAGCAAACCGTGGCAAATCGGCTGCTGGGTGCGCTTCCCGGCATCATCAACTACTGGTATCGATATAGCCACGACGGGGTGCGTATAGCTACCGATACCGAAGCAGACTCGCTAGCGGATCATTTTTTGCAGACGCTTACCGGTACAGAGCCTAGCGAGCTGCATAAACGCGTCATGGATGTGTCTTTAATTTTATACGCGGAGCATGAGTTCAACGCGTCGACATTTACCGCCCGTGTTTGCGCCTCTACGCTTTCCGATATGTACTCCTGTGTAACCGGCGCCATTGGCTCATTGCGCGGTCCGCTACATGGTGGTGCCAATGAAGCGGCCATGGAACTGATCGAGAGGTTCGCGACCGCAGAAGAAGCAACGTCAGGCTTGCTCGGCATGCTTGAGCGCAAAGAGAAAGTCATGGGATTTGGCCACGCGATCTACAGCACATCGGATCCTCGCAACGTCATCATCAAGCAGTGGGCGGAAAAGCTCGCAACCGAGGTCAACGATACTGTGCTGTATCCGGTGTCTTGTGCGATTGAAAAAGTCATGTGGGACGAGAAGGCGCTTTTTGCCAACGCGGACTTCTTCCACGCGTCCGCCTATAACTTTATGGGCATCCCGACCAAGCTTTTCACGCCGATTTTTGTGTGCTCGCGGGTATCGGGTTGGAGTGCGCATGTCATGGAGCAACGTGAGAACAATCGAATCATTCGCCCAAGTGCCGACTATGTTGGGCCTGAGCCGCGGATGGTGACGCCACTGGCTGAGCGCTAAAAAGCGGGGCTACCGAGACGAGTCGAGTGCTACTCGTCTCAGCCACCCATGGGCGCTTGTTCCTGGCGTAGTCAGGGCACTGGCTCCGATGCTTAACCCAGATCCCTGCCAGCGCCCTAGATCGTATCTCCGGGCACGCGCACCCACCCCTCCATCAGTACCCGCGCACTGCGGCTCATACTTGCCTTGGTAACTTGCCAGACGCCGTTTCGCTGCTGTGCCTCGGCACCGACCTTGAGCGTGCCCGAAGGGTGACCAAACACCACCTGATCGCGCGGGCCTTCACCTGCCGCTAGATTGACAAGGGTGCCGGGAATGGCCGCCGCGGTGCCAATGGCTACTGCAGCGGTGCCCATCATGGCGTGATGGAGTTGGCCCATGGATAACGCCCGTACCAGCAAGTCGATGTCGGCAGGCTCAATGTGTTTGCCACTTGAGGTCTCATAAGCCGTCGGCGGCGCAACGAAGGCAACCTTGGGTGTGTGTTGCCGAGCAACTGCTTCAGACACATCTTCAATGAGGCCCATGAAGACAGCACCATGGGCTCGAATGGTCTCGAACCGCTCCAATGCCTCCGCTGAGCCGTTGATGGCGTCCTGTAGCTCGGTGCCGTCATAGCCCAGGTCCTCGGCATTTAGAAAGATTGTTGGGATACCCGCATTGATCAAGGTAGCGCGTAAGGTACCAATGCCGGGTACCTCGAGCGCGTCGACCAAATTGCCCGTGGGGAACAACGAACTGCCTTCAGTGTCTGCAGGATCCATAAAATCCACAACGATCTCAGCCGCAGGAAAAGTGACGCCGTCAAGCTCGAAGTCGCCAGTCTCGCAAACCTCGCCGTTACGGACGGGTATTGTGTTAATGATGGTTTTGCCGATATTTGCCTGCCAAATCCTAACTTCGGCAAAGCCGTTTTCCGGCACACGCTCGGCGGTTAACAGTCCCTGACTGATAGCAAATGGCCCAATTGCAGCGGACAAATTGCCGCAATTTCCGCTCCAGTCGACGAAGGCTTGGTCAATGGATACCTGGCCGAAGAGATAATCGACATCGTGACCAGGTTGTTTGCTCGGACTAACGATGACGGTTTTGCTGGTGCTTGAAGTAGCACCACCCATGCCATCAGTATGCTTGCCGTAGGGGTCGGGGCTACCGATCACCCGCAGCAAAAGCGCATCGCGAAGGGGACCGTGTTGTTGCGCCGGCGGCGGCAGATCCGCCAGATTGAAAAACACGCCCTTACTGGTGCCGCCTCGAATGTAGGTCGCAGGGATGCGAATTTGTGCGGGGTATGATTGTGTCACGATAGTCTTCTAATCCGCCGAGGCGGAGCCCTCCAGAAAGTCTTGTGCGAACCGCTGCAGCACACCGCCAGCCTCGTAAATGGATACCTCCTCACCCGTATCCAGACGACAGGTCACAGGAATCGACACGGTTTCTCCGCTACGTCGAGTCATGCTGACTTTAAGATCCGCGCGGGGTGCCGGTACACCTTCAACGCTGAAGGTTTCGGT
>CAJWZG010000209.1 GCA_913049565.1 uncultured Gammaproteobacteria bacterium | reverse complement strand
TTTCGTCAAGAAACAAAGTGCCGCCCTGGGCCTGAGTAAAAAATCCTTCGGTACTACGAGTCGCGCCGGTAAAGGCTCCCTTGGCGTGACCGAACAGCAAGCTTTCGGCCAAGGCCTCGGGTAGCGCTGCGCAGTTCACCGGCACAAAGGGGCCATCTCGGCGCGGTGAAAAATCATGCGTTAACCGGGCCAAGACCTCTTTGCCCGAACCTGTGGGTCCGTTCATCAGCGCGGTGACCTCTGCCGCACCAACCCTTTCAACCAATGCCAGCAGATGCTGGCTGGTTTCATCTACAAAGACATATGAGTCGTTTTTGAGTAACCGTAACTTCGCAAGACCCGCGATTTTTTCCCATTTCGCCTGTTGGTCTGAGCCATCGGCAATCACGTCGTCAACACCACACTTGATGGCCTCAACTGTAGTTTCCAAATCAGCAGGGTCGACTCGCAGTACCAAGTAAATTTTCGTTCCGTAATGCTGTTTGAGGGTGCGAATCATCTGGATATCCGGCAGTTCGCGCCGGTGCATGCAAAGCACACAGGGTCCAAATCCATTTTTTTCCACATACTGCGCAACTTCGGCCGCGCCCATAGATCGTGGGCGGAACCCTGCACGGGTTAAAACCCCCATGACTGTGGCATCTATCGGAGAGGATTCGTCCCAAATCAGGTCAATTGGGTGTTCTTCATACATAGTCTTAACATCACGTTGTTATCTCGATGCAGACTAGAAAGCAAAAGTTGTGCCATTTTTTATTATCAATTAAAACAGTAGGTTAGGAGTAAATGGCGAAATTTTGCCACCACAGTTACCGGTCATTGCCGGTAATGCGGCGAGGGTTGTCACGTTTCTGACAGGACCGCTCGCGGAGTAGGCCTGTCGTAATGTTATTGGCCGTCGTTATCAGATTGGCTGACTATGCGGCGTCCATTTTCAAATTGTATTTTTTGATCCGTTCAATCAACGTGGTGCGCTGCATACGCAGCAGCTTGGCACAACGCGAAACATTACCGTCGCTCTCTCTCAGAGCCCGCTCGATCAGATCTTGTTCGATCTCGCTGAGCATGCCCTTGAGCGATTGCCCCCGCTGGCGAAAGTCTTCGAAGCCCTGAGCGTGCATGATGATGGACTCTACTTCGTTCTCGCTCTCTAGCATGGCAGCCGCAAACGCCTCGTCACTCCCACCTTCGGGTGAGGTCATTACATCAAACAGCGATCCTTGCTCTTCTGACGGATTGTCGTCCAAGAGCTCTGCCATACCTGCAGGCAGCATCGAAGGCGCTACATGGTTTACGCTCAGTGTCTGCCCAGGGTACAAAACTGTGAGCCGGTGAATCATGTTCGACAGTTCACGCACATTACCCGGCCAATCGTAACGTTGCATGATGGCCAAAAACCCGTCAGCAAAGGCAATTGCCGGTGCATCAGCAGGAGCAAATTGTTTACCGAAGTGGCGAATCAATGCTGGAATCTCGTCACGGCGACTACGCAGGGGCTGCAACTGTAAAGGGACGACGTTTAGCCGGTAATAGAGGTCGGCGCGAAAACGCCCTTCCTTTATCTCTTCTTCCAATATTCGATGGGTGGCTGCAACGACCCGAATATCAACCCGTTGAGGCTGGTTCGAGCCTACCGGTAAAACAACCTTCTCTTGCAGTACGCGGAGAAGCTTGACCTGCATTGCCATCGGCATGTCGCCAACTTCATCCAAAAACAAGGTGCCGCCATCAGCCGCGGTCACTTTTCCCTTATGATCGGCTATGGCGCCGGTGAACGAGCCTTTTTTATGACCAAACAACTCGCTTTCCATCAACTCTGCGGGAATAGCGCCACAATTCACGGCTACAAACGCCTGGCCAGATCGATCTGACTGATCGTGAATAGCTTGGGCAATCAACTCTTTGCCAGCGCCGCTCTCTCCATTAATCAATACACTTGCTGTCGTAGGCGCGATGGAGCGTATCAACTGCAGCAGTTGTCTGGTGGGCGCACTGTCTCCTACGATGGATTGCGACACTAGTCGGTCCAGTTATATCGGTTACATCAACTTTAGCGTAACGCTTTTCGCTTGGCGACATTAGCTCGCCAACCGTCCGCGCAGAAAACTCGGTCGTTGTCTGGGTTAAATCTTGCCAAGTGGACGGCACTCCTCTGCCGAAATTTGGCGCCGCGGAATGCCAATTTGCGCAATTCCCGTGTAAAAACTCTGTTTAGCACACGACGAAAGCACCTTTTTCGCCATTTCAATGGATTTTTTGTTGGATTTAGCGCTCTACCTGGCAAAATCTTAGTTGTGACAGGGCATTGGCACGCTACTTGCTTTTCGAAGCTGTGAAATACGTGTTTGACGATTTACCGTCTAAGTGTCGGAATTTTGAACTCTGCGGGTTTCGAGTTTGACCAACGAAACCAAGAGATCAAAACACTGTCATCTATTATCGGTGACGATTAGCTCAAAAAACTAAAGCTTTTGCGCCAATGACCGACCATTATGACGAGTACCAGTTTTCTAACTGACAGATAAAGCTTTTATGGCCAGCATGGATTACGTACAAGCCCTAGGCGCGGGCGCCGGATTTGACACGAAAAAGATCGTGGAAGCACTGGTGAACGCAGAAAAGGTGCCAACCGAATCCCGAATCAATTCGAAAATCGCTGAGTCGGAGGCCAAAATTAGCGGCTTAGGTCAAGCAGTTTCTATTTTAAACGTGGTCAAAGATGCGGCTGATCGCTTGAACGACGCTAAAGACTTTAAGACCTATTCAGTCAACAACTCTCAGACCTCGGCCTTTACCGCAACCGCTAGCACCGCGGCCCGAGCAGGCTCAAATAATATTACGGTATCGCAGATCGCTCAGGAGCAACGTAGCTTATCGAACGCGTTCGCTTCTGAAACTACGGCAATCAGCTCTGGATCCGTCACCCTCTCATTCACTGTTGGCAGCACTAATACCACTACCACTGACGTTACGGTGACCGATGCAAGCTTAAAGGGCACGGTAACCGCTATCAATGCTGCTAATTTAGGCGTGACCGCAGAAATTGTTGATACCGGCGTCGCAGGTGATCGATACCGGATTCAGTTAATCGGTGAGACAGGTGCAGAGAAAGCTTTCAGCCTCTCTAGCAGCAATAACGCCATCAGCTTTTCAAATGTTCAGAGCGCTGCAGATGCGAACCTCAACGTTAATGGTATCGACTTTACGCGAGCGACTAACGACATTGACGATGTTCTGACTGGCGTAACGCTGTCTCTCAATTCCGTGACCACTGGGGCTGCTAGCGTCAGTGTCAACCAAAACAACAGCGAAGCCCGAGCCAACATTGTCGACTTTGTAGCCATCTATAACGAAGCACAAAGCCAGCTCAAAGGAATGACCAACTCAAGCACAGGCGGTGAATTAGCCGGTGACAGCATATTTCGTTCCTTAACCCGTTCGTTGCGCGGAATCGTACTAGGCACCTCTTCCTCTGCAACAGGCAGCGTATCTAACCTATCGGATATGGGCATAAGTATCAGCCGAACTGGCGAACTGAACGTTGACGACACGAAGCTCGACAGCGCTCTCGCCAACAGTTACTCGGATATTGTCCAGATGTTTAGTGCCAACACCGATGATCAGGCGACCACTAGCACTGAGGCGGCGGGGCTCGCGGGAGATATCAATAAGCTAATTACCAACGCGACAGACTCCACAAGCTATCTGGTCACCCAACAAGCATCGCTGAACACAGATATTGCAACGCGAAGAGAAGAGCTGAGCGACCTTGAGACACGCATGGAGCGCGTTGAAGAGCGCTACAACCGACAGTTTCTTGCCATGCAGCAGATCATCGACCAGATGAACAGCACTCGTGAGAGCATGGAAAGCAGTTTCGAAAACCTGCCGTTCTCTAATCGAGACTAATCCTTAATAACACCATCGCTGGGAGACATATGGCCCAAGATCAAAAACCGGTCTGCGAGGTTTGTGCCCGTATCCGGTGGTTTATGGCCTTCGCCATTCCGCTGGTCGTGCTGATCGGTGCGCAATCTGAGATCCCACTGCCCAGTATTCCTCTTCACGACATTGCCGCCAACGGCATTCTAGTTGCCTTAGTGGTCATTTTTGCCTGGCGTTACTACGAGTATCGACGAGACAAAAAAGCTTTGGCACGTCTGCTGGATCGCAAAGCCCAATACGAAGAGGATTCCCCAGAAGACATCCAAGCGCGTTAGCGCGTTTCTATCATCGCCCCTTCACTAGCCTTTATTGTCGCTAGCGCCCTCACGTCTGCAACCAGCACCACCATCAATATCGCAATTCTTGGCACCTTAAGAGCGCTGCCGCGTTTCCGCTATCAGCGTCAGCAAGTGGCCCACGCTAAGCGACATACGCAGGAGCCACGATAACACCAGCCAAAGAGATCGACCGCCTCATTGGCATCCACCTATTAGGCCTGGGCCGACACGCACAGATCCATAGATTTTCGTTCCAACAAAAGCGTCAACGATGATTATCCACGGGCTTCATCAGCCGCATCCAAGACCGCTGGACTGATCAGGCGGTAACTCATGGCCACCAAGCGGCAACGCGCTGAGTGCTAACGGCCGAGGCTTGCCGCACGCCAACTAGCACGGTCCCCGATACGAAAAAAAAATCAAAAAAAAAATTCTTCCGCCTTTGCCGCTTTTTTTGCCATTTACCCCTGCTTTTAGGTGTTTTTCGGCGATGCCTTGCCGCTTTCGCGCGCCAATCAGGCGTGGCCCGGCATCGCTGTTCCGGTCGCTAACAGTTTTAATATGCTTTCAATTTTTCGTGCCTAAAGAAGGGTTGCAGGAGCCCGACTAAATCTGTGTCGCAATAAAGCGATTCGCGATTGGTTCGCAAG
>CAJWZG010000208.1 GCA_913049565.1 uncultured Gammaproteobacteria bacterium | reverse complement strand
AGCCGCGTCAGCGGCAACGGCGCAGGGGGATAGCGGATGAAGTGGATGTTGAGACTGGTTGTTGGGTTAGCGGTCGTGCTTGGTGTCGGGTGGCTATTCAGGGTTGAGCTTGCGCTTTTCGGGATTGGCGCAACGTTAGGAGATCAATCCACGGTGGGCGTCAATGAATCGGTTTATTGGTCGACGGGCACAGACCCGCTGAGTCGTGATGCCAGCGAGCGGCCACCAAATATCGTTTTGATCTTGGCAGACGATTTGGGCTGGAATGATCTGTCGATGAATGGCCCTAACCCGACTCTTCAAACGCCCAATATCGACGCCTTAGCAGCAGGTGGTGTAACGTTTTCACAAGGCTACGCGGCCAATGCCACCTGTGCACCCTCGCGCGCGGCCTTGATGTCTGGCCGTTACGGTACTCGGTTTGGCTTTGAATTCACGCCCACGCCCGATGGCATGATGCCTGTGCTTGGATTAATCAGCGATGCCACCGATAGGCCGCTGTTACCCGCGCCTGTGAACAACATGGCAGGTAGCGCTCTTGGCTATGACGAAATGGGTATGCCTCCATCTGAGATAACGTTGGCGGAGCTTCTAGCAGAGCAGAATTACCATACTGTGCATATTGGTAAGTGGCATCTCGGACGAACCAACGGAATGGCAGCTCATGAGCAGGGCTTCGCGGAAAGTTTGCTGATGGCCAGCGGTCTATATGGTCTAGAAGACGATACAGAGGTTGTTCAGGCGAGGCAGGATTTCGATCCCATCGACCGTTTTCTTTGGGCTGCACTGAGGTTTGCGGCTAGTTTCAACGGCGGGCCTGTGTTTGAGCCATCGAAGTATTTGACCGACTACTACACGGATGAAGCGGTCAAGGTGATTGAGGCAAACAAAGACAGGCCATTCTTTCTTTACTTGGCACATTGGGCGCCTCATACCCCACTGCAGGCCAGCAGGGAGGATTACGACGCACTAACCAATATTGAACTTCATCGAGCGCGCGTTTACGCCGCCATGATTCGTTCTCTGGATCGCGGCGTCGGACGCGTTATGCAAGCGCTCAAAGACAACGGTTTGGACGACAACACGTTAGTGATGTTTAGTTCTGACAATGGTGGTGCAGGATATATTGGCCTGCCTGATGTAAACGCTCCGTATCGGGGTTGGAAAATCACGATGTTTGAAGGAGGAATCCGCGTCCCTTATCTCGCGCGTTGGCCGCAGCAAATCCCTACCGGCACAGTGGTTGACGCGCCGGTACACCACTTTGATATGTTTGCCACGGCCGCCGCGGCCGCCGGAGCCCAACTCCCCAGCGACCGCCAGATGGATGGTATTGACCTGATGCCCTATGTAACGGGCGTTGATACCACCCAGATACCGCACGAATACCTGTTTTTCCGCAGTGGAGCAGCTCAGGCGGTCCGAGACCAGCGCTGGAAGCTAATGGTGAGTGCACCTCAAGGGCTCGCTCGCAAAGAATGGCTGTTCGATCTCACTGCGGATGGTGAACGGACGGATCTATTGGATCAGTATCCTGACGTGGCGAACCGATTGCGTGGGATGCTCGACAAACACAACAGTGAGCAAGCCGAATCACGCTGGCCGTGGGTCAACACATCTGCCCAAAATGTGGATCGTGATTTGTCGCGAGAAGATCAACCCGGAGATGAATTTGCGTATTGGAGCAATTAATCCCGCATGTAAACCAAACCGAGGTGCCAGGGATGTCTGAAACAGTCGATGTGTATTGGTCTTTTCGCAGCCCCTATTCTTATCTGGTGACTCCTGATTTGGTTCGCCTTGCCGCAGACTTTGATGTCGATGTGCAGATGCGGATCGTCTATCCCATCGCAATTCGCGATCCTTCATTGGTTTTTGATCCTGCGAATCACAACAAGGCGTTGTATATCGGGCGAGACTCTCGTCGGCGGGCAGAGTTTTTGGGCTTGCCCTTTGCGAGTCCAAAACCCGACCCCATCGTGCAGGATTTTGCCACCATGACGGTGGCTGACGATCAGCCCTATATCTATCGCCTTAGTGCCCTTGGCGTTGAGGCCCAGCGGCGAGGCCGGGGGCTTGCCTTTGTCTCAGAGGTTTCCGCGCTTATTTTTGGTGGCACAGACGGCTGGGATCAAGGCGGCCGTCTTGGCGAGGCGACGCAGCGAGCGGGTTTGAGCCTTGGCGATTTGGAAGCGGCGATAGAGCAGGGTGATCAGCTCGACGAGGTAGAAGCCAATCAGCATGCTTTGGCGGCAGCCGGTCATTGGGGAGTGCCGAGTATGGTGGTGCGCGAAGAGCCGTTCTTCGGGCAAGATCGAATCGCCACGCTGCGTTGGCGCCTGAGTCAATGGGGCCTTGCGCGCAGTTAGTGCAAAACCAACTCCGTATTCGGTGGTTTTAAGGGACGCAGGATGCGCAATTTAACCCCGACTCGTTTTCTTCGAGGGGTGACGCAAGCCGCATCCGCTGCGAGACACCAAGCTATCAACGATGATCGGTAACGCGCCGGGAATCGTAAGTGACGGCTGACGTAAATGTCGTGACATATCGCCGATTAGCGAATGGCGAATCTCTCGAACCGCGAAGCGCCACTCGCCGTTCTCACGAACAAACGTATCGATATAGTCTCCTGCATAGATAGCTTGTAGTGGGAACCCCTCAGTGGCTTGATACACGACGACATAGGAGTGTGCGCTGGCCGCGTTTGCGCTTTCATCGACATCGATAACCACATTGCTCGTGGCATGCTTTGTTCTCGGCGTGCCATCTGAGTAAAGAATTACATTGCCTGCTGCTTCGGGTCCAGGTGTTTTTCCTTCGGCTACCCATGACGCTTTTTCGAATAGTTTTTGGAAGGTCGCAAAGTCACCACTGTCAATGGCGAAACAATACTGATTCATTAATCTCTCGATCGCATTCTTTGAACTCATCGCCATGCCCGTCGTTAAGTGGTTGGTCAGTGGCAGCCTTGGACCGCCACAATCCAATTACTGCATGTCGCTGGCAACTGGGTCAATTGCATGCGGCCTCTGTGAAAGCGCAGCTGCTCCTGTGGTAGAGCGCCTGGCAGAACTGATAAACGCGGTGTCTTGACCTTGCGAAGTTGTGCTGCGAGCCTTGCCGTTTAGGTATTCACACACTGAACTAGAGGAAAAATTATGAGCGAAGTCGTTTTGGTGACCGGCGTGGGCCCGGGCACTGGCAAAGCCATTGTTGAATGCTTTGCGGCTCAAGGTTACCGCGTGGCGATGCTCGCACGTTCTCAGCATCGGCTTACCGAAATAGCTGAAGCGACGCCAAACACCCATGCCTATGTTTGTGATGTGGCAAACGATGCTGAGCTTGCAGCAACGCTTGCTGCCGTACGAGGAGACCTTGGCGCACCCAAAATTGTCGTTCACAACGCGGTGGGTGCCGAGCGCGGTACGTACGCTGAGGTTAACCCAGACAACATGCGTCAGGCTTTCGAAATCAATACCATGGCGTTGTTAGCGCTGGCAAAACAACTGATACCGGATATGGAAGCCAATGGCGGCGGGGCATTGATATGTACGGGCAACACGTCGGCCTACCGCGGTAAGCCAAAGTTTGCAGGTTTTGCGCCTACCAAGGCCGCCCAGCGTATATTGCTGGAGAGCATTGCTCGCGAAGCAGGACCCAAAGGTATCCACGCTGCCTACGTGGCTATCGATGCAGTAATCGATTTGGCTTGGACACGAGAAGTCTTCGGCGATAAACCCGATGAATTTTTCTGCCAGCCAGCGGATATCGCTGATGAGGTCTACCGGATGGCGCATCAACCGCGCAGCGCGTGGTCGTTTGAATCGGTCGTCCGGCCCTATGGCGAGGTCTGGTAACGATGAGTGATAGCGTAATAAGAATTTTTTCCTATCTGCCTAATCCGCGTGTTTGGAAGGCGCTGATCGCCGCGGAATACCTTGGCGTTAACGTTGAGGTTGTCGGCGATAAGCCAAAACATCTGGGTAACTGGCTGTGGGACTTTGATGCTCGGGCGCTGGCCGATGAAGAAAAGACTGAAAACAACCCCCATGCGCGAGTTAGTCGGCGCGGTTTTTCCGGCACACTGTACAAAACCGATGCGTTTATGCGAACCCAGCCCTACGGCACTGTGCCTGCAGCATTTAGCCCCGATGGCAAAATTGGTGTGTTTGAGTCCAATAGCATCCTACGAGCGGTGGCGCGGTCTGTTGATGCCGGCCATGGGCTCTATGGCAGCGACGGTATGGAAGCATCGCGCATCGACAGTTTCCTCGACGCTGCTCTGGTATTTGGCCGTGAAGCTCAGGTTTATTTGCTGGGTATTGATACTATCTCCGGGGAACTGCATCAGCGTATGTCGGGTGCCTTTCAATTTTTCCTCGAAGGCATTGAGCGCGCGTTAGAACATCAAGGGTATATCGCCGGTGAGCAAGTAACATTGGCCGATATTGCCTTCGCCTGTGATCTGAGCCAATTTCTCCGCGAGCGTCTGATGCGCGCTGGCCTCGATGCCGCCTCATTGCCGCTAGTGAGTGAAGGTGCAGAGCAAGAGTTCCCACTCACTTTCGCGCACCTCTTCAAACTGATCGAGACGCCTCAATTCAATGCATATCTAGACGGTTATACAGCGCACTTTAGAGCGTAAACATACATAGCGAGGCTTTGGCGTTGCAGGGCTAAGGCACAAGCCTGCGAAGATATCAGTCCCCGCGGGTGATCAAAAGATCGCTAGCGGCGTCAACGGAGACCCAGTCGCACCTTTAATGTTTAAAGGCGTCGCCGTGAACAAAAAGGTGTGGCGGTTTAGCCGGGCGGCGGTCTGGGCAGCGCGATCAAGCTGCAAATGATCGAAAATCGGCATGCCGAGTGCGGCGTTC
>CAJWZG010000207.1 GCA_913049565.1 uncultured Gammaproteobacteria bacterium | reverse complement strand
GATTCGACGACGCAACAATAAAAGCTTGGGAAGATGCTGGAATCTTAAGCAGCGATGTCTAAAAGCAACAGCGCCGCTAGGTGTACCACCAGCGTACCACGGAGGCTTTACGGGTCATTTTGGCACTGTCCCTTTTACCTGTAACCTATTGATAACTCTAGGGTTATCGCCGTGGTCGTGTACCGCGTAATGAAGTAGGCATCGGTTATCCCACATCACCAAGTCGCCTGCTTGCCATTGATGTCTGGCTTGATACTCCGGGCGCACACTGTGCTCATACAAATAGTCCAATAGAACTTTGCTCTCCTGCCGTGACCAGTGTTTGAACTGACGGGTAAAAGCCGCACAAACATATAGCGCCCGCTCGCCGGTCTCGTCGTGGGTGCGCACTACCGGATGTTCAGCCTCTGAGGCCTCATCCGGATTCTGGCCATATAACCGGGCAAGATCCTTGGCCGAATGAGTTGCCAGCAGCGAATCGACCAGCGACTTCATGCCACCGCTGAGTTCGTTATAGGCCAGTATCTGATTGGCAAAAGCAGTCTCACCACCAATGGCAGGCGCTTCAAGAGCATAAAGCATCGTGAGCTTGGGTGGCGCAGGATCGTAGGTCATATCCGAATGCCAATGCTGATTCACATCTCGCACTTTGCCGCGATTGCGAAGTTCAATAATGTTCGGGAATCCCGGCAAACTGCCATAGGGAAAAGGGACAAGCTCACCCCAGTTTTCCGCGAAAGCGATCTGCTCTGCCGGTGTCAACTCTTGTCTGGGAAACACCAGAACATGGTGCTGGCAAAACAGTTGGTTGAGCTCTAATGAAACATCCTCATTGATGTCGCGCACATCCAAATCTTCAACAATGGCACCCAGAGGTGCAGCCATTTGTCTCACGCGCATTCAATATCCCCACCAGAGTGAAAGCCATATATTAACCACAAGCTCGATGATTTTACCGGGGTAAAATGCGTCCAAAATTTTGTCCTATCGGGTTAAGCTCTCTAGTTGTTTCTGCTGGAGAGTTCTGATGCCGCTTAGCACCCGCACTATTGGCGCGCAAACCGAAGTTTTTGAGCATAAAGTTGACGCTCGTTGGCTTATGGCTTATGCCGCAAGTCTTGGAGACTTGAATCCAAGATACATGGATACCACCGGAGATATTTATGCCCACCCTGTTTTCCCGGTATGTGTAGAGTGGCCCTCGATACTTGCAACGCGGCAGCTAGCGCAAGGGCTCACTGATACGGAATCTTCCAGGGGCGTGCATGCGTCCCACGACCTGCATATCTTCAGGCCCATCCAGCCCAATGAAACACTGCACACTCAAGCGACGGTGGTTGATGTACAAGGCATTCGACCCGGGGCAGCATCGGTCATGCGGCTGGATACCCGAGACGAGCAAGGCGCCTTGGTTTGTCAAACTTATCAAACCAGCATTTATCGAGGTGTTGAAGTAACACGCGATAGTAATGTTGTCGCTCAATCGACTCCCTCTCTGCCAGCGCAGGCAGCCTACTTCGAAGTAGCAAAAACCATTACTCTGCCCGTTCATGGCGCAATGGCTCATACTTACAGCGAATGCGCGCATATTTGGAACCCGATCCATACGGACATAGACGTCGCATTGGCGGCTGGACTCCCCACTATCATCTTACATGGTACTGCAACAATGGCCTTGGCGATCAGTGCGCTGGTCGATCAATGCCTTGATGGGGATTCACGCAGAGTCAGAAGATTAGGCGGGCGCTTTGCCGCAATGGTTCTGATGCCTAGCGACGTAGAGCTGCAGCTAAGCAAGGCCGTAAACGGCTACATTGGTTACCGCGTGTTGAACGCCCAAGGCGCAGAGGCGATCAGTCAGGGCTTTCTAGCGTATGAATAACCCCGACTGGTCTTTCCGCTGACCGGCGGTTGTGCGTCAGGCAATCGAGTCTAGATCTTTTACGTGGGTTTCCTTTAGCGCGTTGATCGAGAGCCAAGTCAAAACATTAGCGACTGCAATGTAGACGGCAATCGAAATCGAGCTACCGGACGCGATCAACAAACTCGTGGCGATAATCGGTGCGAATCCGCCACCCAAAATGGCACCCAGTTGATACCCAAGCGATGCGCCCGAGTATCGCACTTCAGTGCTGAATAGCTCGGCAAGCAACGCGGCTTGCGGTCCATACATCATAGAGATGAGGATATGACCCATCGCGAGTCCGCCAGTAATCAACCACCAGTTACCTGTGTCAATCATGGTAAACATGACGAAACCCCAAATGGCAGTCAGAATCGCTCCCGTTTTATAGATGCCACGGCGACCATGGCGATCTGACCACGCCCCAAAAATAAAGTTCGCTGGAATGGAAAACATGGTGCTGACCAGCACTGCCATAAGCATGTCTGAGCGAGCAATGTTGAGCCCCTCAGGATCTGTGCCATAAGAAATAATCCATGCGACACAAATATAAAATGTGACCTGTACACCGAGAAAGGATCCTGCGGCTAACGTAATCTCCCGAGGATAAGTCTTCAGCGCTTTGAGAACCGGTGAACGAGGTTTAGCTTCGGTAGGCTCGGTTGCCTGGGCCAATTCTTTGAACGCCTCGGTATCTTCCAGTTTCAGTTGCACGTAAAGACTTAGGCCAATCAGTACAACACTGGAGATAAACGGCACGCGCCAACCCCAGTCCATGAAAGCTTCATCAGACAAATTCCCACTGACAGCAAGAAATGCGAGATTAGCTAAGACGAGGCCGGCCGGAGCACCGGCTTGCGCAAAGGCTCCATAGAAGCCACGCTGATTCGACGGTGCGTTCTCCGTCACCAGCAGCATCGCCCCGCCCCATTGACCGCCGACTGCTAGGCCTTGCACGAATCGAAGCAAAATCAACAGCACCGGAGCAAGCGGACCGATCTGGGCGTAGCCCGGCAGCAGACCGATCAACGTGGTGGCGACGCCCATCATCATCAAAGCCGTCACCAGTGCCGCTTTACGACCAACCCGATCACCGAAGTGCCCAAACAGCACACCGCCCACGGGCCGCGCCAAAAACCCCACCGCAAAGGTGCTAAAAGAAGCAAGCAAGCTCACATAACGCGGCATGTCCTCGGAGAAAAATAACGTTGGAAATATCAGTGCGGCGGCAGTGCCATAAATGAAAAAGTCGTACCACTCGATACTGGTGCCGCCAAGTGACGTCAGCGCAACCGTGCGCATTGAGCGAGCTGTGGGCTTGGTTTTTACTTCGCCGCCTTGGTTTTCATTTTGCTCAGTCATACGTGATCGATCCTTGCCTGATTCTGTTGTGAGTCACAGCCGACACGTTGCTGCAGTCGGAGACCGAAGTCTCAAATTACCGACATACGCGTCCGCTCGTCTTTCTCTACTATAGTAGTGAAGACGTCATGTTGAGTTGTTGGGGTCCCCTCCACCAAACTCTGTTGCCATGATAACCCATTGCCAGACCAGTTTAAGGCTATACACCGAAGCAAATGATTCTACGGTTCGCATTTATCCTAAGTTTTTTAGTCGTCCAGCCTGCATTGGCCGAGCCGCCTATGCGAATCGCCGTGGCTAGCAACTACGCGACGGCGCTGAAAGGCATAGTCAGTGACTACCAAGCAGCACAGAACGATCTTACTACCATCTCTGTGAGCATTGGCTCTACGGGCAAACTCTATGCGCAGATTAAGAATGGCGCGCCTTTTGATCTTTTTTTTTCTGCAGATGCCGATCGCCCTAACGATCTGTTTGCGGAGGGTTTTACGTTAGAGCCCAGCCAGACATACACCACAGGACGCTTGGTAGTTTGGCATCCGAAACTACCGGCAGGACAATCCGTGAACTCGCTTTTGAACAATGTCAGTCGTCTCGCTATTGCCAATCCAAATCTGGCGCCTTACGGCCTTGCCGCCAAACAAACGTTGGAGAATTTGGACTGGGAGATCTCTGAGAAGAATCAGGTCATTACGGCTGAAAATGTCGGCCAAGTGTTTGCGATGGTTAAAACGGGCAACGTGCCCGCCGGATTTGTTGCCCTATCGCAGATGCGCGAGCAACAGATCCCCATCGGTCAATACACGCTAATCGACGAGCAGGCGCATCAGTCTATTTATCAAGGGGTCGTGCAACTGAAGAACGGTTTGCAGCCAGCGCAGGCACGAGCGTTTCTCCGTTACTTGATAAGCAGAACGGGGACTGCCCCAGCAGCCAACCCGACAACCGCAATCATTCCAGAGCTTATCGACCGATAAACGTCGGCTCTCGTTTCTCAACAAAGGCTTTCGTCGCATTTCGGTGATCTTCTGTCTGGCCGCAATGCACGTGGTGAGTTGCTTCTAAATCGAGGCAATCATCAACATCACCTGAGGACATGGCTCGAGCAAAATTCTCCTTCATGTAGCGATAGGCCACTGCCGGCCCCACAGCCAGTTGAGCTGCGACTTCCTGAGTTTTCATCATCAGTTCTTCAGGTTCACAAACCCAGTTCGTCAGGCCTAAATCCAGTGCTTGTTCAGCGCTGACCCGCTCAGACATAAAGTAGAGCTGGCGCGCTTTGGCCGTGCCAATCAACTGGGACATAAAAAATGTGCCTCCGTAATCGCCAGAAAAACCAACCCGAGCAAATGCCGTTGTCATTATGGCCGTACTGGCCATAACACGCATATCACATGCCAATGCCAAGGAAAGACCTGCACCAGCAGCAGCTCCGGGCAGAGCTGCAATTGTCGGCTTAGGCATACTGTAGAGTTTTCCCGCCGTCGCACGCTGGTTAAGGCGTTGTCGATGAATCGCAGCATCAATGGTGTTATCACCCACAGTACCATCGCCACTGGCGGCCATACCTTTGAGTAAAAGATTGTCACCAACTTGAAACGCCATAGAAATTCCAGGAGGTGCAGTCGTCACCAAAG
>CAJWZG010000206.1 GCA_913049565.1 uncultured Gammaproteobacteria bacterium | reverse complement strand
GTACGCAGGTTTTGACGAGGCGTACAACGTCGGCAAATTTGGGCTGGAAACCGCTGATGAGGTGCACAGCATTGCAGAAGATTGGCTCGCCCGAAATGGCGCTAAGGACCACTGGTTTTTGCATGTGCATATGTGGGATCCGCACACGCCGTATCGCGCGCCCAAAGAACTTGGGGAACCCTTTGCCGATGAACCGTTGCCGAGTTGGTATACCGAAGCAGTGCGAGAGCAGCATTGGCGCAGTTGTGGTCCGCACTCGGCGCGAGAGTGCTACGGCTTTGCACCCAACCCGGGTATGGCCGCTATGTTTCCCCGGCAACCTCAGGAAGCCCCGAATTTAGCTGCGGCCCGCAGTATGTTTGACGGTTACGACAATGGCGTGTTGATGGCAGACAAATACGTTGGGTATCTGTTGAATCAGCTAGTTGAACTCAAAATCGATGACGAAACGGTGGTGGTTATCGGCTCTGATCACGGCGAAAACCTCGGCGAGATGAACGTGTACGGCGATCATCAGACCGCGGATCAGATCACCACGCGTATTCCGATGATCATGAAGTGGCCGAGCGTAGTGGAAGGCGGTCGGTTCGCAGCCAAGCACTATCACCTTGATATGTTTGCCACTTTGCTGGAACTGGCGGGTAAGCCGGTGCCGGATTCTTGGGATGGCGAGAGTTTTGCGCAATCGCTTCGGCAGGGTGAGGACCAAGGACGGGAAACACTCGTGGTATCGCAGGCGGCGTGGTCGTGCCAGCGCGGCGTACGTTTTGCCAATTACCTGTATCTGCGAACCCTGCACGATGCCTATCACTTGTGGCCGGATGAAATGTTATTCGATCTCGAAGCCGATCCGCATCAGCAAGCAAACCTGATCGATACGCAACCAGCGGTACTGCAGCAGGGTCGAGACACACTCGATAGCTGGCGGGCAACCATGATCGTCGATGCGGCGAGAGGCCGAGATCCCCACGACAATGTCATGGCGGAAGGTGGTCCCTATCATGTGCGCGGCAAGCTGGATGCCTATCTTGAACGATTGCGACAGACAGAACGTTCTGCACTGGCAGATCAACTGGCGGAAAAGTACAGCGCCTAATCATAAGGCCGAAAAAAATAATGAACAAAGACTCAACCAAGAATTTCGATGGGAGGCACGATGCCAATAATTGAAGAGGCCGCTGAAGGCGCCACAAACGCAACAACTAACGAGTGGCAACCCACCGCCTGCAATCTGTGTTATGCCAACTGCGGTATCTTGGTAAAGACAGCCGATGATGGTCGTTCTATCGTCAAGGTCCGAGGGGACAAAAATCATCCCGCGTCCCGCGGCTATATTTGCAACAAAGCTGCCCAAATCAATTACTACCAAAGCGCTAACGATCGGTTATCAGCCCCGCAGCGTCGCAGCTCAGACGGTAGCTACGAAGTAATAAGTTGGGACGTGGCAATTGCCGAGATCGCGCAAAAGATGGCAGCCATTCGTGATGAGCATGGCGGCGATAAAATCTTCCGCTATGGCGGTGGCGGTCAAGGTAATCACTTAGGCGGAAGTTACTTCAGTTCTGTCTCTAGAGCCTTGAATATGCGCTATCAAAGTAATGCCTTGGCGCAAGAGAAAACCGGCTACGCTTGGATGATGGGGCGTATGTTCGGCACCAATGTGCATGGCGAGATGGAACATACGCAGTGTTTGTTCATCGTCGGTAAAAATCCCTGGCAGTCCAATAGCATTCAACGTGCTCGTGTGCTGCTCAAGGAAGTTTCCCAAGACCCTAATAGAACGCTTATTATCGTCGACCCTCGGCGAACCGAAAGCGCAGAACTGGCTGACATACATTTGGCGGTCAAACCCGGGCGTGATGCGTGGGCGCTTTCCGCGATGATAGCCCATGTTATTCAGCAGAAACTGATCCCCATGAATTGGCTGAACGATAATGTCTTGGGTCTAGAGCAGGTGCTAGAGCGCTTTAGTGGTATTGATGTCGATGCCTATGCTGAGTTTGCTGGGCTTGATCCCTTGGATGTCCGCGCAGCTGCACAGGCGATTGCGCGCTCCAAAAGCAGTGCCTATTACGAGGATCTTGGGGTACAAATGGCACCGCATTCGACTCTGCTCAGCTATTTGAATTTGCTGATGATGACCATTACTGGCCACTTCGGGAAGCCGGATACGCTGGCGCCGCTCAAGTCACTTATCGGGCAATTCTTTGCAGTGCATGACATTGCCGAAGCCGATGCGGCGGGTTACGAAGCCATAGGGCGGCGGTCGCCGGTAGCCGGCGCACGGATAGTTGGTGGCCTAGTGCCCTGCAATGTGATCCCGGAAGAAATTTTGACCGATCATCCGAATCGTTACCGAGCATTGTGGGTAGAAAGTGGCAATCCGTGTCACTCGCTGGCGGATTCACACAGTTGGCGCGACGCCATGCGTAAGCTCGAGCTCTCTGTGGTAATCGATGTCGCGATGACCGAGACCGCCCGGGAGGCAGACTATGTGTTGCCAGCGTCCAGCCAGTACGAGAAATGGGAATCGACATTTTTTAATTTCGAATATCCCGACAACCATCATCATCTGCGGGCGCCGGTATGCGACCCGCTAGCGGGCACATTGTCTGAGCCTGAGATTCATGCCCGGTTGATTGAAGCTTTGAAGCCATTTGATTTGCGCGAGATTGAGCCGCTTAAAGCCGCAGCACAAAACGGGCTGGCGGCGTTTACGCCGGCCATGTTCGAAGCCATCGGCTCGCATCCCCATTGGGGGCCATATTTGCCCTATGTGATTTATCGCACCCTTGGATCTGCCTTGCCAGAGGGTGCCGCCGCCTGTGCCGCCTACTGGTTGCTTGCTCATAAATTCGCTGCCGAGCATACCGATGCGGTGATCCGAGCGGGTTTTACAGGAGAGGGGTTGGCATTGGGTAATGCACTGTTCGAGGGTATTCTGAGCGGTCGCTCTGGCATTGTTTTTTCCAAAAGCGATATCGAAGACTGCTTCAGTGAACTCGGGTTTGCCGATAACAAAGTTCGCCTGGCCGTTGGCGAGATGCTTGACGAAGTGGCTGGCCTAGCTGCCCTAGAGGACTTGGTACCCAGAAATCCCGAGTTCCCACTGCTGCTAGCCGCTGGAGAGCGTCGCTCCTATACCGCTAATACTATTGTTCGTGATCCAAAGTGGATCAAGAAAAAAGTTGTGGTGGCTCTAGCGGTGAATCCTATTGACGCACAAGCCTGTGGGGTTACCGACGGTGATGAAGTACGTCTGATAACCGAGGCGGGTGCAGCGCAAGTGCCAATTACCGTAGACGATCGCATGATGCGTGGCACCTTATCGTTGCCTAACGGTTTGGGTTTGTTATATCCCGATGGTGCGGGTGCAGATACAGCGCTTGGAGTGGCGCCAAATGAGCTGACTACGACTGGGTTGCGGGACAAGTTCTTAGGCACGCCATTGCACAAGCACGTGCCAGCGCGGATCGAGGCGGTCGGTGCTTCCCGTTAGTCAGCTGATTGGGTGAGCGCACCAACAACAAAAAAACGCTGTGTGCTGGTGATGTACGACACGCTGTGCCGTCACTTCATGCCGTCTTACGGTAACGAGTGGGTCAAGGCGCCGAATTTTCAGCGGCTGGCCAAGCGTACCCTGCAGTTTGACAACTTTTATGTCGGATCGATGCCTTGCATGCCAGCACGACGTGAGATGCACACGGGCCGCTACAATTTTTTGCATCGCTCTTGGGGCCCATTAGAGCCTTTTGATGACTCCATGCCCGAGATACTCGACGCTCATGGCGTACACTCGCACAAAGTCACTGATCACCAACACTATTGGGAGGATGGTGGCGCAACCTACCACCAGCGCTATACCACTTTTGATTTGGTGCGTGGTCATGAGGGCGATAAGTGGGTTGGTGATGTAGAAAAGCTGCGCGATCCGCTATTCGGCGCAGATCGATGGCCAGAACACCAACGAACCGCGATGGGCAAACAGGATGTGATCAATCGCGAACATATGACCCGAGCCGAGCTGCAGCCCCAACATATGACTTTCGACTTGGGGCTTGAGTTTATCGAACGCAACAAAGAAGCCGATCGTTGGTTTTTGCAGATTGAAACCTTTGACCCGCACGAACCGTTTTTCTCTCAAGAAGAGTTTCAGCAGCTCTACCCACATGAATACGATGGCCCTGCCTTTGATTGGCCACCCTATCGTGAGGTGCGCGAAGATGAGCAGACGATAGCGCATATTCGCTATCTGTATGCATCGTTGGTTTCTTTTTGTGACCAGCAGCTGGGCCGGGTACTCGACCTTTTTGATGAGCACGACCTATGGCAAGACACGTTGCTGTTGGTGAACACCGACCATGGGTTCTTAATGGGCGAGCATGACTGGTGGGCGAAGGTAGTGACACCGTTTTTTCAGGAAGTCGCCCATATACCGTTCTGGGCTTATGACCCTCGTTCGCCGCGGCAAGTGAATCAATCTCGGCAGTCGTTGGCGCAAACTATCGATTTAGCACCCACGATATTGGATTACTTTGATATTCCAATTCCCGCAGATATGCAGGGCAAACCCCTGTTCGATGCCATGGCAGCCGACCACTCTCCGCGCGCCGCAAGTTTGTATGGAGTCATGGGCGGACAGGTCAATATAACCGATGGTCGCTACGTATATATGCGCGGAAATGTCAGTGAAGACAATGGCCCGCTGTACGAGTACACGTTGATGCCAACCCATATGCGCTCCCGCTTCACGCCAAGGGAACTGCAGAACTGGCTGCGATGGGATGGCTTCTCTTTTATGAAGGGCTGCAAGGTGATGCGCATTCCCACCCGCACGCCTAAGGTTTTTTTGACCGATAAAACACCCATGGGTCGAGGACGCACGGCTACGCTGTTGTTTGATTTGGAGGAAGACCCCAGCCAAATGAATCCGCTCAACGACCGCGTTATTGAGGCCAAGATGATTCATTTGATGTTGC
>CAJWZG010000205.1 GCA_913049565.1 uncultured Gammaproteobacteria bacterium | reverse complement strand
AGACGAAAGCAACAGCCGGAAGAGTCTAGTGCTCGGGTACAATTTTTGCGGCCTGTGGGCTCGCTGATTGGCTGGTGGATCTCACTAAAGGGAGTCGAATGACAAAGGCTACCCCGCTGCCATCGGCCAGATTTGCGGCACTCACTGTGCCGCCATGGTGCTCGGCAATAATACGCACAACGTGCAAACCTAAACCGAAGTGTAGGCGATTATCCTGACCGCGATGACTCACCATCGAATCAAATATGGTCTCCAATCGTTCCTTAGATAACGCAACCCCGCGGTTCGCGACGACAATTTGTAGCAAATCTCCGAAGCACTCGAGCTGGATACGAATAGGCGTGCTTGCTCGATGGAAGTCCACGGCATTATCAACCAACTTGTCGAGCATCTGCTCAATACGAAAATCGGATACCAGTGCCGGGGCAGAGGTCGCGTTGCCAGCGTATTGGAAATCGACACCCTGATGCGCGATAGCGCAATTTGCCACGTAGCTTGCCAATAACTCGTTAAGGTCAATTTCCTCTAACTCTTCTGCTTCTAGCGCCTCTTCCAGGTTAGCCGCATCCGCGAGATTTTGAACAATGGAACCAATGCGATTGACGCCGCGCTTAGCACTTTCAAGATATTTGCTCGAATCAATGTCTGGATGTTCTTGCGCCAAATTTTGTAGTGAAGTACTCAGAGTGTTCAATGGGTTGTTGATTTCATGCCGCAGCGTGCGGGGCATATTCTCCAAGAAGCCGTTGTGCTGCTTCAGCTTCTCTAACATATTAGATACGCTTCTCGCCAAATCACCAATTTCATCACCGGCAGTCATTTCGTTGAGCAAACCACCTTTGCGCAGGCGACCACGCACGTCGATGGCTGCACTCGCTTCTCGGCGTAGATTACGGATGCGCCAAGCCAGACGTCCTGCAAACGCAATCAGTGCCAAAAAGATTGCAAACAGGCTTAGTAGCGAAAGCAACAGTACTTGCTCTAATGCAGTTCGCTGAAAACGTAAGATATCGTCTATGTTCTGCTCTACGATGACAGTGCCAATAACCTGATCTGCGGACACGATCGGATGCGCCGCTAGAATAATTTCATTGTCCTTGGATAGCGGATTACGCAAGGCGATGGGGTCTCCCTGCAAACTGATACGAATAGCTCTATCGGTGGGCATTTCTGTCTGTTCATCAACCCTAGCCATGGATTCTTTTATTGTTGAGTTAGGCTTGGCAGGCGCGCCAGCAAATAGGGAGCTTACGAAATCACCGGCACGGGTTAATTGCCGTGTAACCTGATCCATAGGCAGGAAGGTATCATCCTCATTGCTGCTTTGGCGTATCGCACCCACTTCTGCGCGAACGCGGCGCAAGCTGTCGATGACGACAATTTTTGCTCCCGAATAGCCTAGGCCTTGGACGATGTTTCGTACTTCGGGAGTGCGAAGTACTACCAAATTGAAAGACTGGTTTGCTTGCGCAGGTAACGTCTGGGTCGTGCGAACAATATCGCGCTGCAGCTCGTCGTCGACATCGACGTAGGTCAGACCGAAATACTGACGAGAACCCAGTAAGTTGAGGGGGATCCTAAACTCGAGAACAATTTCGTTTACCCCCTCAGCGCGTCTGAAAACCCCTTGAACTCGATTGTCAGCATCGCCCTTGGCCGCATAACGCCATTGCTCGTCCATCAAAAAACCTGTCACGAGATCAGAATCGTCAAAGACTAGGGACATACGTCCGTCCTGCCCATCCGCATCGATGAAATTCAAGCGTATGTGGTCAGCGTTATCTAGTCGAAGATAGTCTGTGTCGCGATAGACCAAACGATCATCGTTGACACGCATATGGATGTACAAAAAATCCAATCGTTCACCTAGCAACATAGAAAAGTCAGAGTCCTGCTCGCCACCCGATGACCCAAACGATAGGTACTTTGCGTCTAGGGCCTTGCCCCAATCTTCAGCATTGCCATCTAATCGGATCGTGTTTTCTAGGGGTTGTGCGTATAGCGCCTCAAAATCTTCGAGAGCCACGGGCAAATCGTTAAACAAATCCTCCCGACCGTTGAATAATGTGGAAATGCCCTCTGCGGTTAGCAATTGGGCTTGAGACTGGCCTTGAATCAGCAAGCGCTCCATCTCGACAAGCTGGAGATAGCTGAACCAAGGAACAACTAAAAGAGCCAAACCCATAAGTGCGAGTTTGGTACCCAGCCGCGGGCCTCGAAAGTTCAGTTTCATCGCCATGCCGGTATACGTTTACTGTTTTATCCAGCGATAGCCAAAGCCATATTCGCTCTTGATACAAGCAAACTCTTTGTCCGTTGCTTCGAACTTTTTACGAATATTGCGCATATGGGTATTAATCGTGTTGTTGGTTACCAAACTTTGCATCGTGGCATTCATCAAGGTCTCGTAGCTAACCGCGTGGCCGGGCGCACGAACCAACTTGGCCAGCATGCGAAACTCTGTACCCGATAAATCAATGCGCTTACCTTGCCAACTAACCAGCAACGCGTCTTGATCCAAAGCAAGGTCGCCAATGGTTTTTTCTGACGTCGTAGCTGTTTGGGAGAGTGAATTCCGCGCTTCATTAATGCGCAGCAATGAAGAAATTCTCTCCGCGAGATAGTCCAGTGAAATCGGTTTCGGCAAGTAATCCCACGCACCCAGTCGCAAGCCTGAAATTTTATCGATTTCGTTGATGCGTTCGGTCAAGAAAATCACCGGCAGGCTGGGTGAGCGCGCAAGCAATTCCCGGCAGAGCTGAAATCCTGCATCAACTTCGTCACCGAGGATAATGTCTAGAATCGCTAAATCCGGTAGGGCATCATCAAAAGCGGCCAGTGCCTCTTCACGGTTACCATAAGCGCTGACTTGGTAACCCTTCTTCGTTATCGCATCAGCGTAGTTAGAGCGCTGATCTGCGTCGTCTTCAACGATGACTATATGTTTCGCCACGCTACCGTTCCTGCTGTATCCGATCTCTCAGTCTATCTGTTTTCCTTACCCGAGTTGCACTCACAAATTCCCCTTAACCCGAATGGTTCGTTGAAAACCCTGTCGAGAAATGTTCTCACGAATGTCTCCATAGGCTTCACCGATTCTTCACGGAGTTCTAAGAAAGTACTTGCGCGCAATTTTGTGTAATGGCGTGGCTGATAAGAAAGTCAGTCTATGCAGATGGAGCGCGAACGATGAGTTCAGAAGCCAACATGAAATCTAACGAAATAAACAACTCCGCTCGGTTACAGCAGGAACAACCGCGGGTCGTGTTTTTGCCTTTCTCTGAATCAACGATGACCGCCGAGAAAGCCCATCGCTCCTGCTGGCAGCGGCAGAACCATCAGTCCTTCGCCTCTGTGTCGAACTACCCTGTGAGCCCACAGGTGCCGTCTATGCATCAAAGGCTACTTGTCCCATTTGATCAGCGATGTATGTCAATGAGCGTTTTCAGAAACGGGCGCTGGGAATCTCTTACTCAATAAACCATCCTTTGGTTGCGCTCTAAACACTGGCACGGCACTCTCCCCTGGTCCAACCGTGGCAGTACCCGTGTGATATTTCTGATCGAAAACTGGCTCGAAATTACCGGATTGATCAGCGGGGTGCTGTGCGTCTGGCTGCTCATCAAGGAGCATGTCCTAACTTTTCCCATCGGCATGGTTTACGCAGTTGTCACTGTCATCGTGGTTGCGCAGGCTCTGCTTTATGCTGATGTCGTTTTGAATCTCTACTACGTGCTGATGAATGCATATGGCTGGTATTACTGGCTTTATGGCGGCCAGAGTTTGCGACCAGAGAAGGGTGAGCTTCTGCCTCAGCGCATCGATTCCATGACAGTTATCGGATTAGTTGCCGTTACTGCCATTGGCAGCCTCGCAATGGGCTACGCTTTTGATCAATACACGCAATCTGATTTAGCCTACCTCGACAGCTTAACCACTGTCGCTAGTTTTGTTGCCATGTGGATGAGTGCGAGAAAATACCTCAGCAGTTGGGTGGCGTGGTTCCTCATTGATGTGGTGCAAATTGGTTTGTACGTCATGAAAGGTCTGAGCACTGATTCCGGCCTATTCTTGTATGCGGGGCTTTACACTTTTTATCTGGCTATGGCGGTCTGGGGCTGGCTTAGCTGGCGGCAGAGGCTGGCAACTTGATCTGGGTGCTCTCAGGGCCTGAATCCTCAGGGAAGTCTACGCTGGCTAACCAGCTTTCCGCACACTTAGGATGGCCGGTTTTTCCTGAGCTGGCGCGTCAACACCTCGAGCACCAAATAAGTACGACCAAAGACCTGGAATATCGTTACAAACCGAGTGACTTACTGTATCTGCTGCAACAGCAACTGTTGATCGAACAATCCATTATCCAATCAGATAACGTTCTTCTGGATACTGACCTTTTGACTTTGATTGTTTGGTGGCAAGAAAAATACGGCCCGTTGCCGGCGCCGTTTCAATACGCTTGGCGAACCCAACAACCAAGGGTTCATTTATTATGTCAGCCCGACCTGCCTTGGCAAGCAGACCCTTTGAGGGAAAATCCACGTGATCGGGAACACCTTTTTGAGCGCTATCTTGAGCAACTGACCCAACGCGGTTGCCGCTACGGCCTCTGCAGGGGCGAGGGCAAAAATCGGCTGCAGAGCGCGCTCTTGCACATTGCGGACCAAGAACTCATCAAGGCTGCCGTTCAAAACTCAGGTAGCTGAGAAAGGTGCTGTTCTGCCAGCGCAGATTGCTCGACAATCTCATCGCGCCGATTACCGCGCGTGAGTTGAAACCGAGCCCACGCCCATTCGCGCATCCAGAAATGCCCGAACGCGCGAGATAAACTTTGCGAGTGATATCCCCGTACGCAGGAGTTTGCCAAAGACGGTAAAGAGTTAACGTTTAAACCTAGACCTTGGTGTAATCCAACCACATCGAACAAAGGGTCGTTCTGGCCCACGAATTCCCAGTCGAGGGTTACCCAATGAGACCGGGTAACGAGGATATTCCATGGGGTGAGATCGTTATGGCAGG
>CAJWZG010000204.1 GCA_913049565.1 uncultured Gammaproteobacteria bacterium | reverse complement strand
TCACAAGCCCGGCGATGCTTGTCGAGCTTCTGCGTCAAAGAGCTTCCATTGCGCCAATTAGCGTTGACTTACCCGTAATATGACAATGGGCTGCTCGGGTACGCCGGCCATCCCCATGCGCAGGTGGGTGTCTGTAAGCTCGATGCGCTCGACGGTGTCAAAGCCATCGATGACGCGACCGAAAACGCTGTAGCCAGGCTCATTGGGTTTGGCATCTAGATAGGCGTTGTCCACCACGTTTATGAAAAATTGGGTATCTGCGGAGTCAGGGTCATCGGTGCGTGCCGCAGCCACACTGTGGCGCCGGTTCTTTAGGCTATTGAATGACTCGTTAGGAACCGTGATTTCGTCGTGCTCACGATATTTCACACCAACCTCATAGCCACCGGCTTGAATCATAAAGCCCGGAATCACCCGGTGGAATATAATTCCGTTGTAGAACTCCTGTTCGACTAAATCGAGGAAATTATTGACGTGTTTTGGCGCAAATTTAGGCAACAGTTCGATCTCAATATTGCCCTCGGTAGTCTCGATGAGTACGAGAGGGTTTTCCGTGAAAGTGCGCTGGCTTGGCCTTTCGTTGGCGGCCACGGCATTTGCCATCAAAAGGAAGGCGATCAGCCAAAGTGCAAAGCGTCCTGCCGTAAGCCGTGAGAGCTCATGTGTGGTGCGTTGGGTATTCGTCATTGTTGCAGTATCTCCACATAGCGCTGGATGGTAAGTTCAAAGCCGTCTTGCAGTGATTCACACATGATGGCATGACCTATGGATACTTCCTGCAGCCCGGGTAGCTTGGCAAACAGCGGCAGATTTTCTTGATCCAGATCGTGCCCGGCATTGATACCCAAGCCCGCTTTGAGGGCGGCTTGCGCCGCGTTACAAAAGTTTGCGAAACATGTCTGAGTCGTGGCCGCGTAGGCCCCATCGGACCAAAACGTTTCGGCATAGGGCCCAGTATAAAACTCGATGCGATCCGCACCGATATTTTTCGCGGTGGGCATTTGCTCGATAACAGGATCCATAAACAAGCTTACCCGACAGCCCATGCCTCGGTAGGTTGCAATTTCCTGCGACAGCTCGGGCTGCTCTTTAGACAGATCCCAGCCATGGTCGGAGGTTAGCTGCGCGTCGCTATCCGGCACCAAGGTCACCTGGCGGGGCTTGGTAGCTTCAACCAAATGTCGGAATCCTGGGTAGCCATTGTCACCGGCACCCGCAAACGGGTTGCCCTCAATGTTGAATTCAACGTCGGGATATTGGCTGCTCAGCAAATCGGCCAATTGGTACACATCGTCGGGTCGTATATGACGCTGATCGGGCCGGGGGTGCACAGTGATGCCTTTAGCCCCTTGGGCAATAGCCTGATGCGCCGCATCGATCACACTGGGCCGCTGACCCTTGCGGGAGTTACGCAGCAAAGCCATCTTGTTCAAATTCACACTCAACGCGATCATAGTTGTGACTCTTTGGCATCTTCCTGCCGGACAGCGTTATCCTCATTCAGAGCGCCGATGCGCGCCAGATAAGCCACCATGATGACGATATAGAGCACATTCAGCGCTAAAGGCCCAATTAACTTAAAGGTGACCCAAACTTCCATAGTGTAGTTGTACATTACCCACAAATTGACGAAGCCGGTCGTGGCGAAAGCAGCCGCCCATCCGTAGGTCAGAATGCGCCAAACCGAGTCTTGCAGGGTCAACGCAGCACCCAGCACTTTCTTCAGTAGTGATGTGCGAGCAAACAGCTGTGCCCCGAACAATCCGAGGGCGAAGGCCCAATTAACCACACTGGTTTTCCATTGAATAAAAGTCTCGTCGCGCAGCAGTAGCGTGATGCCGCCCATTATAAGGCTGACCCAAAAAATGAGTTTGAGTTCCTTGCTTAAGATCCGGCCGGTGACTTTGATGAAGCCCACTTGCGCCGTAATGGCCACCAAAAGCACAGCCGTCGCCAAAAAAATGTCCTTTGTGGCAAAAAAGACAATGGCGAACGCGATGATGGAAAAAAATTCAAGAAATTGTTGCATGCAGCCACCATTATTGGATCTGTCGAAAGTGTCTAGGGTCTCGCACGATGAGCAGCAGTTAACTATAGAGAAGCAACCCAATAGGCGTCACGATACGCTACCGATCTGTTTGGACAATGTCTAAGACAAGATCGAGTTTTGCACCTTTTGGAGCCGCACGGAGAAGCAATCTGAGAGGGGTGGCTGGAATGCTCCCTAAGAGGGATCTAAAGAGGCAGCTAGAAAGACATCATCGAATATTCGGAGCGACTTATGACTCAGCTTTTTGATCTTCACCCAACCCATCCGCAAAAACGCCTACTGGATATGGCTGTCAAAACTCTGCAGCAGGGAGGTTTGGTGGTGTATCCCAATGAAACGGGCTACGCGGTGGCCTGTCATACAGGTGACAAAGGCGCGTTGGACCGGCTGGTTGCGCTTCGTCGACTATCCAAAGAGCATCAATTTACGTTGATCTGTCGAGATCTGAGCGAGTTGGGTACCTATGCCAAGGTAGGTAACGCTGCCTACCGAATCTTAAAACGTAATACGCCGGGGTCTTTTACCTTCGTGCTGGCCGCGACAAAAGAGGTGCCGAAGCGGCTAGTGCACCCCAAGAAGAAAACCATTGGGTTGAGAGTGCCCGAGCATCCGGTCGCGATGGGATTGCTTGAGGCCATGGGAGAACCGCTGCTGTCGACAACGCTGCGACTGCCAGATGTTGCTGAAGATGATGCACTGTGCGAGCCAGGAGACATTCGGGCGGCGGTGGATAGGCGAGTTGATCTAATACTAGGTTGCGGAACCTGTGTTTTAGAGGAATCGACCATCGTAGATTTCACCGCGGAAGAACCCGAGATTACTCGCCAAGGAGCCGCAGCGTTACGCTGAGCCAGTCAGGCGAAATGCCTGCCATCGGGGGGCATGTATCTTTATACTGTCGATCCCTAAGCTGAAAGGACTCTTGCTTGAGTAGCAACGATTCGAACCAACGTATTGTGTCGGGAATGCGGCCAACAGGCCGATTGCACTTAGGACACTTACACGGGGTTTTAAATAATTGGGTGCAACTGCAGCACGAGTACGAATGCTTTTTCTTTGTTGCCGACTACCATGCCTTGACCACCAATTACGAACACTCTGAAACCATTGACCAGTTCTCATTCGAGACCGTTGTAGACTGGTTGGCGGCGGGGGTGAATCCCGGTGCGGCGACCATATTCGTGCAAAGCAAAGTACCTGAGCATGCAGAACTGCATCTGATGCTTTCAATGATTGCCCCGCTAGCTTGGCTTGAACGCGTGCCCTCCTATAAAGACCAGCAGCAAAAACTCAACGATCGAGATCTCGCGACATACGGATTCTTAGGTTACCCGCTGCTGCAGGCGGCAGATATTTTAATTTATCGAGCCGGTCGAGTACCCGTTGGCGCGGATCAGGTTGCGCACGTCGAGCTAACCCGTGAGATCGCGCGGCGCTTCAATCACGTTTACGGACGCGAACCCGGCTTTGAAGACCTTGCGGAAGCGGCGGTAAAAAAGATGGGCAAAAAAGCTGCTCGTTTGTACTCGGACTTGCGCAGGGAATACCAAGAGCGTGGCGATGCGGAAGCACTCGAAAGAGCCAGAGCCTTGCTCGCCGAGCAGCAAAATTTATCTATTGGTGATACCGAGCGACTGTTTGGTTACTTAGAAGGCAGCGGTCGTATCATTTTGCCTGAGCCGCAATCCATGCTGACAGAGCAGTCGAAAATGCCAGGACTCGACGGTGAGAAGATGTCGAAGTCGTACAACAACACTATTGGTTTGCGCGAAGATGCCGCTTCGATAGAGGCAAAAATTCGCACGATGCAAACGGATCCGGCCAGAGTGCGGCGCAATGACCCCGGGAACCCGAGTCAGTGCCCAGTATTTGGGCTACATGAGGTTTACAGCGAGGGAGATGTTCTACAGTGGGCGACCGAGGGCTGTAAAACTGCCGGCATTGGCTGCGTGGATTGCAAAAAGCCGCTGATCGATTCGATCAATCGAGAGCAGGAAATTATTCGGCAGCGGGCCGTGCAGTTCGAAGAAGACCCAGACTTGGTTCATGCGGTGATTTCTGAAGGCTCGGAAAAAGCACGTGCTGTGGCGCGAGAAACAATGGAAGAAGTGAAAGCTGCCGTTGGCATTGGGGGCCGCTAGTGTTTATCGAATTATACAGGTCGCATAGCGCTCATGGATAACGCACAACCTATGCCAAGCAAGCTCAGTGCTGCGAGGGCCGCCAATCAAGAAACCATCGCGTTGGTGGCCGGCGAAGAGGTTCAGCAGCTCCCCAAGGATTTATACATTCCGCCCGAGGCCTTGGAGGTCTTTCTTGAGACCTTTGAAGGACCGCTCGACTTGCTGCTGTATCTGATACGCCGGCAGAATTTAGACATCCTGCAGGTGAAGGTGTCGGTGATAACCGCTCAGTACATGAGCTATATCGAATTAATGCAGGCGCTGGAGCTAGAGCTGGCGGCAGAGTATTTGCTGATGGCGGCAATGCTGGCTGAGATTAAGTCTCGCATGCTGCTACCGCGGCCCGAAGAGTTTGATGAAGAAGATGATCCGCGCTCTGAATTGATCCGGCGCCTGCAAGAGTACGAGCAGATTAAAACGGCGGCGGAAGGCGTGGGTGAGTTGCCGCGTGTGGAGCGCGACATTTTCCTCGCGGCCGCGAGCAAGCCCAAATTGGTGCGCGAGCACGGCGAGCCCGATGTAGGCCTACGTGAGGTGCTGCTGTCGTTGTCCCAAGTGTTGCGTCGCGCAGAGTTGTTTACCCAGCACGAGGTCAAATTCGAGGCGTTGTCGGTGCGCGATCGTATGGGAGATATCCTGTCTCGGGTTAGTCGAAGCGAAGGCTTTATTGGATTTAACGAGCTGTTTCGAGCCGAAGAAGGCCGGCTTGGGGTGGTGGTCACATTTTTGGCCGTGATGGAATTGATTCGCGAAGCCTTGGTCGACTTTGTACAGGCAGAACCCTTTGCGCCCATTCACGTTCGCGTGGGGAAAAATGCCAAACAAGGCCCGATTACCGAACTCGGCGTAGATCTTCGGTATGGAGGG
>CAJWZG010000203.1 GCA_913049565.1 uncultured Gammaproteobacteria bacterium | reverse complement strand
CGGCCTTCTCGGCCTTCTCGGCCTTCTCGGCCTTCTCGGCCTTCTCGGAGCCGGGGCATACGACGTTGCAGTTTTGCCATATGCGGCGGCCATCGCACGGGCCGCCAACGATATGCTAACCGCAAGGGCCTTACCAATGCTGGTTTTGCCAGACCCGGCAACACCCCAGACGATAATGACCATTGGCGCGAGCGGGTGAGACTAAGAAGTTCGTGTAGGCGCAGCGCTAGCGGCGCTTCCGGTGGAAGATGCCGCTGGCTATCCTAAGACAAAGGAGGTGTCGTCCCGGACTATTGATCCGCGCGGAAGGAGAGTACGGTTCTGTAAATGGTATTTCGAGTGACCTTTCTGAAGGCGTTGGCGTCTTGCAGATACGCGGCCATCGCTTTTGAACCCTGCACGGCGTCCATGCCAGCGCTCAGCGAAGCCATATCCTTGGCGACGAATGACACCCAATGAGTTGCTGGGGCATCACCATCAGCCATGAAATCTCCAAAGTAGGTGCCACCGGGGAAATCCTTCATGGCAGCAGAATTCCAGAGCTTGTCGAAGGCCTTGAGAAAGGCTGCGCCGTCAGTGACTTCAAGGCCAATGATTAGGGTCAAGTTGCCGGGCTCACTTGCTAAGCCCCGACCTCTTTGCATTCTAAAAACAAATCGCTCGGTTGGATCAGCAGAGGCTTGCAGCGTTGAGAGCATCTGCATACCGGCTGCGCTGGGAGGGGAAGATTGCACCACGTCCATTGCTGCGGCACTGGGATAGAAGACGTTAATCGCATGAGTTGCCGCATTCGTGCCATCCGCAACGATTTGGTTTAAAAGTACGTTGCCGGGGAAATTTTTACCTGAATCGGATGCTCGAAAAGCATTCATGGCTGCCACGACAGCGGTGGGATTACTCACCACTAAGGCGGTTGAAGAGCCAAAAACAGTCGATTCAAGTTCTTGGCTCATGTGATCGTCAGCCATGGAGACACTGGCGAAGAGTGTTGCGGCAAATAGTGTAACTAGCTTCAGCATTTCTTTTCCTTTTTATTTGTGAAGATCAGTCCGTGAATGCGAACACACCAAGCGTAGCATCGCACCTGTTGCAGACAAATTACTAAATAGCCTCGATTAGATTGGCGACGCAGTCCTGCCGCAAAACTCAGGTCAGGGTGGCGATAGGTGTGGAGAGTGACCAGAACACATCCAGAGCTGGAAGCTTAGTGAGAAAGGTTGGGAATAACGGCGCGGCTGGTGAGAACCGCGCCGTTTTTCGGTCAGCTACTGCACGCTTGCGCGCAAAGTGATGCCAACGGTTCTGGGTTCCAAATGGTAGCCGGTCAAAGATCCTTCACGTATCACAGAGTTGAACGCGCTGGTTCGGTGATCCTTGTCGAAGGCGTTCTTGGCCCAAATCGCTACGTCGTAACGATCGTCGTTAAAGCGGTATCCAACCTTAACGTTGGCAATGCCAAAGGAGTCAGTGGCCTTATTCGGGTCGTTGTCGTTGCCAATGAACATCTCGTCACGCCAATTGTAGTCAAGGCGTCCATACAGGAAACCCTCGCCCATTTGGCGTCCAGCGATCAATGAAGCGTAGTAGGTCCATTCCGGCGTGCTGCCGACTCGATTGCCTGAGACGTCACAGAATGTAGGGAAATTCGGGTCATTGGCATCCGGTTCCGCGCCGTAAGGCGTGCGAATGCAGGCTCCGCCGACAAACGAGTCATACTCGGCGTCCACGTTGGCGACACCACCAGCGATGGTCAGCCAAGAATTGATCAATGCCTGAGCGTCTAACTCGAATCCACTGCTTTGAATCTTACCGGCGTTTTGCAGGACGAAGCCTGTGCCGACGAAGCTATTCGCTTGGAAATCCTCGAAGTCAGTTTGATAGGCAGATGCATTGATACGAAGACGCTGATCAAAGAAATCACCCTTTAGACCGACCTCAATGGAGTCAGAGGTCTCGGGGTCAAACAGCAGAGGTGCGCCAGTTGCCGGCGAAATACGGTCAATGTTCGTGCCGCCAGATTTGTAGCCTCGGCCCCAAGATACGTAGCCCATCACCTTTTCGTTGAAGAAGTAAGATAGCTTCAACGTGCCGGTAACTGCGGTGTCTTCAAAGGTTTCGTTGTCAACGTCAGGAACGAACGGTGATAGCGGCGTGAATGCTCCCCAAACGGGCGTAAAGATCGACTCGGTGAACGTGACGTTCATTTCCTTCTCTTCGTCCAAGTAGCGAACGCCTGCTGTCAACACAAGTTGTTCACTGATGTCGAAGTCGGCTTGAGCAAATACTGCCCAGCTTTTTTGGTCTTGGGTCGAGACATTATCAGCGTATTCGCCAGCAGGGAATGCCGCGCCGTTGCAGACCGCCTCAGAAATGCCGATCAAAGGACATGCCGCAGCGCCACCAACAAAGAATGATGTTGGCAAACCACCAGTAAGTAACAGGTTGGCCACTGTGCCGAGCCCTAGCCGATTCTGACGGTTAATTTCTTGATCGAAGAAGTAGGCGCCCGCGACGTAGTTGATACTGTCAAAGTAGGTACCTGCAATGCGAAACTCTTGACTGAAGGTGTCTTGTTCGGTTTTCCCGCCACTAGTATTCAGAATGTCTAGAGCATTGAAGTCAGCATCGACGAAGTCGTCGGCATCGTAAGCCCTAAACGCTGTGACCGAGGTCAACGTCATCGTCTCCGATACTTCCCAATTGAACTCCGCTGATAGGCCAGATTCTCTGATGTCTGCGTAGGGGTCGATATTTTGTGCAACCACGTCCTCATTATAACGATCGGCCAGAACCACTGGCACATCTGTGTAGCCAACGGTGGATGCGACGAAATCGAGGGGTAGCACGAAACTAGCACCGGGCAAGTTGCCAGCGGGAGGCAGCGTGCCACCAGCAGCTAGGAAGCCCGCGCTGGTATCGCCCGGGCCGTCGAAAATGTTGCTGGCTGCGCAGCACTGTTCCTCGAGTTCTGACACGTCAGCGATAATTCGTCCTGTGAAGCCATCTCCATTGTCGAACAGAAACTGACCGCGAAGACTGTAGCGGTCGCGATTGTTCAAATCATTACCGGTGGCTAGGTTTTTCATGTATCCATCGCGCTCGGTACGGCTGCCGGAAACTCTAATCGCCGAAGTTCCGGGGACCAGCGGCACGTTGATAGCGCCTTTAAAGTTCCGGTAGTCATCAGATCCACCTTGAACCTCGAAGAAGCCCTCACGGTTTTCAGGATTCGGCTTGACGGTCAGAAACTGAACAGCGCCTGATGCGGTGTTTTTACCGAAGAGCGTGCCTTGAGGACCTTTTAGTATCTCGACACGCTGGATGTCGACAAGATCGCCGATGCTCGATGACTGTCGGGAGCGGTATACGCCATCGACATAAACGCCAACGGATGATTCCAACGAAAGGCTGTTTCCAGCGGTTCCCACGCCGCGAATGTTGATATTCGTCTGCGCAGGTGATTGATTGTTGTAAATGGTCAGTCCCGGAACGAAAAACTGCAGTTCCAAAACGTCATCGATACCAGCGTCGTCTAAAAATTGCTGATCGAACGCCGAAATGGCGATAGGTACATCTTGGATGCTCTGCTCGCGCTTTTGTGCGGTCACAATAACTTCTTCGATAACCATTTGTTCAGCATGCACTGCTGGTGCAGATGCAGTGCTCAGCACAAAGGCTGCGCTCAGAATTGAACGAGAAAAAAGCTTCAACACAACTCTCCTTACTCTTGGTTGGGTCGCGCATGATACGCACTCTCATCAGCCCGTCGAGGCTTTTTTGAGACAGAAAAACCAAGGAAATTGCAGCTAAATTAGTAAATTAGAGTAACCAAGAAATAACCAATTCACGTTAGGTTGGAAAACAACTAGTGCTTGTAAAAAGATCAATGAAAATACAGTGTGAAAGCCGCTATAGGCCAATCACTATCAGTTGCAGCGATAGGCGCTCGTTAGTTATCGGTTCTAAAACCTACTGTCGGTGACACCCAAAAGGCATTAAAAGTTATCAAATATTTGTTAACCGAAGGTTGGCCAAGAATTTTCTGAAGACAGCGCGGAGAATGCTTGGATGGCTTGGTCATGAATCTGCACAACAAGATCTGTACAGCACCTTAACTGCGAGGGGTCGTGAATTCGCATAGAACCCAGAGCAGAATCTAGGCGTGCCAGTAAACAAGCCAGTAATGCGCGCTTCGCGGTGGCAGAATGCACTGCTGCACAATCGCCGTTAGCACGCCTAAGAAGCAATTGCGAAAACAATTGAATGGTGCCCAGGCAGACTTGAACCCCTACGGGGTTGCACCCACTAGCACCTGAAGCTAGCGTGACTACCAATTTCACCACCTGGGCAAGCGTGATTCGATAGGGCGGAGGGCTTTACTTAACTCAATAATAAGGTGTCAATCTTGACCAAACCCACCGGCGACAAAACGCCACCCCCGCCGGCCCGTAGCTTGGTAAAGCTTAATGCTCGTTCTTTGCTAACGTTGTTGTCAGATGATCAGCCGCAATCGTGGCACCCCATTACCGCCTCGCTTGGGGCCAAAGAGCCGTACGAGATAAAGCGAGCACGACAATTACTTAAGGGCCTGATCGGGCAGGGCGAGATCACCGAGCTAGATGGTCGTCGCTATGCCTTGGCCAATGCGCGGGCGAACAGCCAAGGTCTGGGCAACATGCCCCGGGCGCCTGAAGCCGAAGCGCAAATCGATACGTTGCAAGGCGCGGTGCAAGGCGAAGCAATAGGCTATGGCGGCAAGCTGGTGATGGATGGTTTGCCCATCATTAGGTCGCAAGATCGGCGCAAAGACGTTCCTGCCGCGCGGCTGGGCGACACGGTCGTCTATCATCGATTCGAACAGGCCAGCGGCGCGGGTCAGCTGGAAGACAGTCGCCGTGCAGCGCCAAGAAGTGCTGCGTACCGGTGGCGAGGGCGAGCTCATAAAAGAGGCCAGAGAGGTCATACAACCCACGTTATATATAGCCAATGACGGTCGAGTTGAGGTGCAGCAGTTAGCGTCGTCTTCGACGCTGAATCTTTTGGTGCAGCGTGGACAATCCGTGGACACTTTTACGGCTAAATACAGCATTTCACAGCAAGC
>CAJWZG010000202.1 GCA_913049565.1 uncultured Gammaproteobacteria bacterium | reverse complement strand
ACCGACCCCAGCATTATGAATGCTGTGCTCTAACCAGCTGAGCTACGTAGCCACGAATTCGACGAATATCGAAGGACGCGAATTGTCCTCACCACCCCCTAACTTGTCAATGCAAAGGCGGGTCAATTGCCCGGAGCAGATGCGCTTCTCGCCAACCACGCAAGTCATTGATCAGATAGAGCTCTTCCACCTGAGCTAAATCTTCAATCCGCAGCACTTGCTCTTTTACTTCGCCCCTCCGCAGCAGACTTTCTCTAAGCACGCCGGGCAAGAGGCCGCTGGTCTGCGGCGGTGTGTAGTACTGGCCCTCACGCACAAAAACCAGATTAGCGATATCGGTCTCTGTGACCTCACCTCGTTCATTTACCAGCAGGGGCTCAATCCCTTCGCCAAACTTTCGGCTCACCTCTTCCCTAGCTTGCACATAAACTTGTCGCTGATTGGTTTTGTGCGCAAGGGCGGGATCTAGTGAACTCACAGCGCTGGAAGCGACAGCAATGGGTTGTTTGCCCGAGGTCATGGGTGGCGCCGGCTGCAGTTCGGCGATGAAATTACTCAGCCCATTCAATACCAACCGCAGACGAAACTTCTCAGAGCCTGAGTTCTTCTGCTGTGGGGCGACCGCGCGCGCGACCGCTTCTTTCGCTCGCGCTTGGTTGAAGGCCAGCCCAAAACACCGAGCGCTATTGGCCATGCGTGCAAGATGCAGGTCGAGATTCGACGGTCCGTCTTGCGCCGACCACCCCAGCGTCTCAAACAACTCGAATGCCTCACTCGCCGATACGCCATCAAGAATCTGAGTTTTGCTGACCAACTCGCAATGCTCTTCCTGCGGATCGGAGTCCCATACGATGCCGCCGCCGGCCCCGTATCGGGCTATGCCGGTTGCGTTTTCTACCCAAGTCGTTCGAATGGCGACATTGAATTGGACCTGTCGACCCGGGGCGATAAAACCGACGGCACCGGTGTATATCTCCCGAGGCGAATGCTCTAGCGACTTTATATGCTCCATGGCTGCTCGTTTAGGGGCACCGGTTATTGAGGCCGCTGGAAACAAATGAGTAAAAATATCCGCCACACTAGCCTGCGTTTGGGCCTCTACCCGAGACGTCATTTGCCAGACCGTTGGGTACTGTTGGGTAGCGAAAAGTTCACTCGTTTTCACCGTCCCCGGCACCGCCACACGCCCTAGATCATTGCGCACCATATCGGTGATCATCAAATTTTCGGAGCGATTCTTGACGGAAACCTCAAGCCAATCGCGCTGGGCTTGATCGCTGGCCGAATCGGCATGCCGATCCGCCGTACCCTTCATTGGCTGGGAGTATAGGGTCTCCCCGTCTAGGGCAAAAAAGCACTCAGGCGACGCTGATACGATGGTGTGGCTGTCGCCCCGCAGATAACAACCGAAAGGCGCTCCTGCAGCGACGTTGGCGAACAATTGTGGCGGATCATTCACTACGCCCTGTAGCCGCGTGGTGTGATTGATCTGATACACATCGCCTGTCTCAATTAGACCGCGAATCGTCTGAATAGCGCGCTTATAGTCTTGGGCGGTTTGCGTGAAACGCCACAGCTGGCTGCCGCTGTCGTTGTCAGCGCGAGGCGCTTCCACCACCTGCGGTTGACGGAACAGAGCAAAACTGAGGAGCGGGAGTGTTGCAAAGCGCCGAGAAAGCGGCTCGAACGGTGATTCGGGTAGCCCGTGAGTTGGCAGCCTTGGATCAAATCCACCCGCGGCTTCATAGGTGACGAAGCCGACAGCCCAGAGCTGTTCTGCCTCCACTCGGGATTCCACGGCGCGCAGTAGCGATTGCACGTCTTCTTGCCGCCGCGCACAGATGACGTCTACAGGGTTTTCGAAGGACAACCACTGCTGGGTGTCGTGGCGATGTAATAGCGCGCTTTCGATATTCAAAGTGGGAACCGTAAGCTAACAAACTGGACAATCTTTTTTCGCTAGCTTACCGATGCTTGGCTCAAAAAGATTCATGCAAGGCATGAGAAGAAAGCACGACTAGAGGTTAGACCCCGGGCACAACTTCCTAGACCATAGCGTGCCCAACTAGGATCGCCGATGCAGACACTAACAGCCAGTTCGGATAACACCCGCAATATTCCACTCGCGGGAGCAAGACTTCTCAAGCAAGCGGTTTTCACGTTGGTCGCATGGTGCAGCATTAGCGCAGCACAGAGCACTTATGGGGCTAATGTCAACTTTCAAGATATCGAAGAGGTTATCGTCGTCGCCCATCAACGGCCCATACCTGCTAACGCGATTGGCAGCTCGGTTTCTGTATTGGATACTGACGATTTTTCTAAGCGGATTAACTTTGACCCCAGTGCCTTGTTGCGCACCCTGCCCAGCTTGAACGTGTCACAAACGGGCCCATTTGGCGGACTAACCCAACTTAGAGTGCGCGGGTCGGAAAGCAACCATACGCTGGTTTTGATCGATGGTATTGAATCCAACGACCCGGCAAACGGCGTGGGCTTCAACCTAAGTACGCTGGCGGGTACGACAATCAATCGCATTGAGGTACTTCGCGGCCCACAGAGCGCGCGATATGGCGCTGATGCCATCGGCGGCGTAATCACAATTCAGACAGCAGATTTTTCGGCTTCGCCCTCACCTGCAGTCAGCGTTGGTTTGGAATCTGGCTCCCACGGCTTTCATCAGGGACATATCAACGGTGGCTGGCAGCAAGCCACAGGAAACGCGCAATGGCGCAATCGCTTCAGTGCAACGCGCGCACTCACTAACGGTAGCAACGCCTCTTTTTTTGGCTCAGAGAGCGACGGCTTCCGAAACCATTCAATGAGCGCCGCCAGCGCTTTGAATTGGCGAAACGGCGATGAACTGGGTTTTTCTCTGCGACAAACAAGCGGCAGTGCCGACGGTGACCCTCAAGACTTTGCGTTTCCGGCGACGGCAACTCAAGGCCTTGTTATCGACGGCGATGAAAGCAATGCGACAAGACAGCGTTTGACCGCTCTGCGCGGCAAAATGCGCACTGGCGCATGGCTACATGAGTTCATGCTCAGTCAAAACGCAAGCCGCACACGCTTTCGTCGCGATGGTGTGGTCGACTCTGGTCTGCGGGGAAGACTCAACAAAGCGGATTGGACGGTGTCTCGAGAGCTACTTACTGATGATGTCAGCCATACGCTGAATCTGGGCATGCAATATGAGCAGCGTAAGTTCCGCAACTTCAGTGCATCGCTTCTTAACGCCAATCATCAAGCGAGCGACCAGCAACGCAGTCAGTTCTTTGAGTATCTGGTGCGGGATGCGCAGCGGTCGCTTTCTGTTAGCGCCCGTCACGACAACAATCAGCGTTTTGCCAATTTAACCACTTGGCGCCTGACCGCGACCCAGAGGCTTACTGCACACGCGCGCGCCCACGCGAGCTGGGGAGAGGGTTCGGCGAATCCGACGTTTTTTGAGCTATTTGGCTTCATACCAGACAGTTTTATCGGTAATGCTGACCTCAAGCCCGAACAATCTAAGGGCTGGGATCTTGGGATAGATACCCGCTTTTGCGCTGGCGCTTGCCGCCTCGATATCACCTACTTTCGTTCCCGGCTAGGCGACGAGGTGACTACCACGTTTGAGCCTCCATCCTTTTTGGCCCGAGCGATAAACCTTCAGGGCGTTAGCCGTCGTGATGGGTGGGAGATTGCATTAGGCACGAACATAGGCGGCTCTTTTGGCATAGACGCTCACTGGACGCGACTCGACAGCAAGGATCCTGATGGAGTTATTGAAGTTCGACGCCCTCGCAGCAGTGGAGGCTTCAACATGCATTACGCTTTCGCTGGAGAGCGCGGCAAAGCCAGCGCATCTTGGATTTATCAGGGCGAGATGCACGACAACGAATTTGTCGCTGCAACCCCAGAAACACGGGGTGCGATCAAATCGGTATCGCTGGTCAACCTCGGCATCAGCTTCCAGTCAACGTCCGAAACCACTCTCTTCTTCCGAGCTCAAAACACGCTTGATAAACAGTATCAGCAGGTACTTGGATTCAAGGCCCCCGGGGTTACCGCTTCCATTGGTTTTATCTGGTCGATCTAGTCGGCGATTTTGACGTTATGATGGCGCTTTGATTGACGGGGTACGGCTATGCGCATTGCTACTTGGAACGTTAACGGACTCAGAGCGCGTCTGGACTACATCACTCGCTGGTTAGCGGATCGGCAGCCGGATGTTGTTGGCCTGCAGGAACTTAAGACCCCGGATGAACTATTTCCCCACGACTATTTCAAAGAATTGGGCTACGAGGCCTTGGTGCATGGGCAAAAAAGTTGGAATGGCGTCGCTATTTTGACCAAGGTTCCCGCCACCCTTACCCATACCGGCGTGAAGAACCAAGACGGCTTTGGCTCGAGGCTGATTACAGCCAATATCGATAACAAGATATCTTTCACAACAGTTTATTGCCCCAACGGAAAAAATCTCGAGCACGCCGATTTTACAGGCAAGCTCGGGTGGTACGACGATTTAACGGATCAGTGGAGAAACGGCTCCGCGGAACCGGCCCACCGCGTCATCTGCGGTGACTTCAATATCGTTCCCGAAGCGATAGATGGCTGGCGCGGTGCGGCTGGCGAGGGGTCAATTTTCTACACCAAGGAGGAGCGTGATAGTCTGAAGGCTCTGATGGATACGGGTCTAACCGACTTGTTCCGCAACAAGTACCCAGACGCTCAGGAGTTTTCTTGGTGGGATTATCGAGGCGGTGCTTTTCATCGCAAGCATGGCCTGCGTATCGACTTCATCCTCGCAACCGACGGACTAGTCGATCTCACCGACGAGGTGATTATTGACCGTGACTATCGACGCAAGCTCGACGAGCTCACCGCCTCTGATCATGCACCAGTTTATGCAGACATCGCGTTATAACGTATCGATCAAATTTTGCCCGACACAATTCGCGTGAGGTTTGTCCTATTCGATGGTATTCTGCGCCATCGCCAATTTAGCGTTTATTTATTTTCCTTATTTATCAATAGGTTACGAATTTTCGTAATTGAATATAGATCTTAAACGTCTGCTACTTATAAAGATTGAGAGAACTGATGAAAGACCTGACACGCTATCGCAATATCGGCATCTTCGCCCAC
>CAJWZG010000201.1 GCA_913049565.1 uncultured Gammaproteobacteria bacterium | reverse complement strand
CCCAGGACCAACGGGTTAAAAGCCCGGTGCTCTACCAGCTGAGCTAACGACCCATTGACTCGAAAGCGCGGCGCATTGTAGTCACCCGACTGAAGTGAAACAAGGGTTTGTGGCTATACATCAAACATATCGAGTCGGGTCCGCTACCCCAGCGCTTACGAAGCCTTCTCGGCGCAAGAAGCACGAATCGCAAACACCGCATGCAGATCCTTCTTTGTCGGCTGAATAGCATGATACCGTCAGAGCATAATCAACGTTTAACGTCATTCCCTTTTGTATGATTTCGGCCTTGGTCAGGTCAATCAATGGCGCGTGCACGGTGAGTTTTTGCTCTTCCAAACCGGCCCGAGTTGCCAGATTTGCCATGTGCTCGAAGGCCTCAATGAACGCTGGGCGGCAATCGGGATAGCCGGAATAATCAACGGCGTTGACCCCAACAAAGATGTCGCAAGCTCCCAGCACTTCGCTCCACGCCAAAGCGAGCGACAAAAAGACTGTGTTTCGGGCTGGTACATAAGTTATTGGGATCGTTTCTTGGCTTTCATTTGCCGCTGGTACATCGATGGATTCATCCGTTAACGCCGAGCCGCCGAATTGGCTGAGGTCAATGGAGACAATTCGGTGTTCAGAAACGCAGGCTCGTGCTGCGACTTTCCGGGCAGCATCAAGCTCAGCACTGTGGCGCTGACCATAATCAAAGCTCACCGCATAACAGTTGTAACCCTCTGCTTTCGCTATCGCCAACACCGTTGCGGAATCCAAACCGCCCGACACTAGAATCACTGCCTTCTTCATGTTTTCCATCTGGTTATGTCATGCCGCGCTAGCGGCCCGGAACATCGCCCCACAAAAGCTTATGCATCTGCATCTGCATGCGAACCGGCAGACGATCAGCAACAATCCAATCGGCTAAGTCACGCGCAGCCAGCTCATGATGGCTGGGCGAAAAAAGCACATCGCCCACCTTGCCAAAGAGACCGTACTCATCGCAGCGCATACGCGCCCAATCGTAATCGGCGCGACTGCAGAGCACGAACTTGATCTGATCTTGTGGGTTCAAAAACGCAAGATTCGACCACAAGTTGCGATGCGATTCGTTGGAATCGGGTGTTTTGAGGTCTAAAACTTTCACCACCGCAGCGGGAACGTGTTCTACGCTCAAGGCCCCGCTGGTTTCGATGGACACCGAAAAACCGTCACGCACTAAACGCTCCATCAGCTCGATGGCGTTGGGCTGGGCTAGAGGTTCGCCTCCCGTTACCGTAACGTGAGTGATTTTATAACCTTTTACCTGATCCACAATTTCGTCTAGTCGCATCATGGTGCCGCCTGAGAAAGCGTAAGCACTATCACAGTACTGGCAGCGCAGCGGGCAGCCGGTCAGACGAACGAATACCGTGGGGCGTCCAACGGTATTCGCTTCACCCTGTAAAGACAGGAAAATCTCAGTAATTCTTAACTCGAGCATGGGTTGCGACGGTTCCCGATGGGGTAGTTCACTCCATTTCGGCGAGATAGCGCTTGGCTAGCGCCCCTGCCGAACTTTGCGGGTATTCGGATTCAACCCGCCCCAGATATTTGCGTGACTCTGTTTCGTCGCCCAACTGGAAATAGAGTACCCCTAGCTTGTATAAGGCATCAGGCACTTTCTGATGGTCGGGATACAAACGTATGACCTGTACAAAATTTTGCCGCGCAGATTCCATGTTCGCAGTTGCCAGATTCAACTCACCAAGCCAATAAAACGCATTCGGCGTGAATTGACCATTGGGATAATCCACTATCAACTGCTCGAAGGCAGCAGAGGAATCGGCAAAGCGCTTGGCGCGCATCCATTCAATTGCCTGCGCATATGCCTCCCTTTCACTCGCAGGCTTCACATCTAACCGCGGCGAAACCCCAGACGTTGATAGATTTGGCAGGGCGGACTCGAGGTTTCCTTCTACATCCGTTTGCTCAGCTTCTCTGTCGTCTGCTGCAATAGGAGAAGGTCCGGGCGCTGGTCGATTCGGAGAAAGAGCCGCCACCCGTCTATCCAAATCGACATACTGCCGACGTTGATCCTGTTGCAACTTTTGGATGATGTAGGTTTGCTCTTCAACCAATCCGCGCAGTTCGCGCAGCTCTTGTTGCAGTATTTGGATTTGATAGAACAAGGGTTTATCCGCCGCCACAGGCGTTACGCCGTCAGCTTGTCCAGCCCTAGACCACAGCTCTGCGTCATCATTTGCTCTGTAGTTTTGTGGTGCTGTGTAGCTTTGAGAATCGAGTTCGGCCGCGGCGCGCAGCATAGAATCTTCGACCGGAACGGCTGCCGATACCCCAGCAGCCATAGTTAGTCCCAGCGCCCAAACAATACCCTTTGATGCCCGTGGCCCGGACTGTTGCCTAGGCATCGTACCGACCTGAATTCCCAGCTTAGTCACTTACGGGCGCGGGAATCAGCGATAGGAAATCACAGCGCGGCGATTTTGCGCCCAAGCGCGAGGAGTATTTGCTGGATTAGCCAGCTCTTCTTCACCGTAGCTCACCTCTTCAATCTGACGCGGGCTCACTCCATTGGCGATCAAAATCGAACTGATCGCCTGTGCCCGTGTCTCACCAAGAGCGAGGTTGTAATCTCGAGTACCACGCTGGTCACAATGTCCTGCCACAACAATTTTGCGATCACGATTGCCCTGCAGAATTTCCGCATGAACACTCAACGCCGCAAAGTCTGAAGGACTCACAACTGACTGGTCGAATTCAAAGTAAAACGCTCGGGCAACCGGGCTACCAGAGGCATCAACAGGGGTTGTGTTATCAGGTGCAAAACCCGGTCCTGCTTCTTCAATAACTTCCACAATCTCGACGACTTCGGTCGCAGGTTGCTGCTCAACTACTGGTTCAATCGCAGTGCTGGAACAACCGGCAACAACCAATGCGCCCAATGCGGCAGCGAAAAGGCGCTTTATTCTTTCTTGGGTTTGCATCCCTATCTCCTATCTTGTTGTATTCGACGTCGATCGCCCGACGGCAATTCTAACCAAATTCTACGCCTATGCGGTTGACGCAACACACAAAAATCAAAAATTTCTATATTTGCCCTGTCGGATTAGCCCTTTAATTTAGCCGTAGCTGAACGATGTCTGGCAAAAATGGCGACCAAGCGGGTTCACGGACATCTCCGGCAGAGGACGGCAGTCGGTACTTCACACGCCCATCTACCGATACTACGGCCAATATTCCTTTATCTTGGTCTTGCGTTGCATAGATCAACATCGAGCCATTGGGGGCTAAAGAGGGGCTTTCGTCCAGCTCAGACTCGGTTAGCACCAGTAAGCGGTCTTCCTGTAAGTCTTGCCACGCTATATGGAATACGCCATTGCGTCGATGCACAAATACCAGATTCTCACCATCAGGTAAGAGTCTTGCTCTGGCGTTGTAATCGCCGACAAAGGTTAGGCGTTCAAGAAAATTTGTCGCCAATTCCAACTGATAAATCTGCGGCTTGCCGCCGCGGTCGGAGGTGAATATTAGGAACTCACCATCTGGTGACCAAGACGGCTCGGTATCGATAGCTGGATGACGCGTGATTCGCCGAAGTTTGCGGGTTTCTAAATCCATAATGAATACTTCTGGATCTCCGCTGCGCGATAGCACCATGGCGAGCTGAGTACCATCAGGCGAAAACACGGGTGAGCTATTGATACCCTGAAAATTGGTCAGCCTTTCTCGATAAGGACCATCGATATCTTGCAGCACTATGCTTGGACGCCCGGTTTCAAAAGAAACAAAGGCGACGCGTTTACCGTCCGGCGACCAGCTTGCCGACAGGACCGGCTTGTCGGAACGAAAAATAGTTCGAACTCGCTCGCCATCCACATCAGCGACTTGCAGCCGGTATTGGGCCTTTTGTGTGCCCACGTCCTGAGCAAGCACATATAAAATTTTTGTACTGAACGCACCACGCACGCCCGTGATCTCGGTATAGACCATATCGGCGATCCGATGCCCTGCATCTCGCCACTGTTCCGGCGCGACCACCATGCTGGCGCTTTGCAGACGAGTTTGAGTCGCAATATCGAATAGTTGATAGCTGATCTGGATCTGCCCGATGGCATTGCTCTGCACTTGGCCTATCACCAGGTAGGCCGCTTGCAGAATGCGCCAATCGCGAAAGAAGACGTCTTCCTCGGCGCTTGGATAAGACAGCATGTTCTCTGAAGCAATCGGATCAAATTGGCCACTACGCGCCAAATCAAACCCGATCAGCTTCGATAATTTTTCCTGCTCGGCCAGATCCGTGCTCACGGCAAACGGCACGATAGCTACTCGTATCGGGTCATCCACACCCTGATCGATAATGATGGTATCTAGATCGGCCCAACTACTGCTTGGCAACAGCGCGGCAGCGGCGGTCAAAATTAAGGTAACGACAAATGAGAGACGGGCTTTAAGCGTCATGATTAGACCACGGTTGGTAAACGGTTAATTTTCGGTTGTGACCGAGGAAGTCACTACCGTAGCAGATCCTCCGGGCGAAACAGAAAATAGAAGCGCCGAAAATTTGCTTCAAAGAGAGCAATGTCTTGTGGCACATCGAACCGCCGTGCTCGCCTGATCGCCTGCTCTGCAGAACGATCGAAGGCTCCGTTGCTTGAACTGTCTACAAGCGCCACCGACAAAACCTCGCCGGTTGGTATCAATTCCACAACAAATCTCGCTTGCATGCCATTTCTCGCACTGGGAGGTCGGCTCCAGTTTTTGCGGACTAAGTCGTAAATCTGTGCTTGATAGCTTTGAATCAGCTCAAGACTTTGGCCTTCCTGCATGAGTTGCGCTTCCTCATCCAGCGAGCGCTGGAGAGAGCCATCCGCTAACGCACCCAATGCGGCGAGTCGTTCACGACGCCGCTGAGCTTCACGATCTTTGCGTCGCTGTTCTTTTTCAGCGGCTCTAATCGTTTCGTCTGCCGAAGACCGTTGTGCCTCTGTCGTGTTGGTAGCCGGCGTTGCGCTGGATGCTACTTTGGGTTCGTGCGGTTTCGCGCGCGCACGCTTTGATGGGGCGGGCTGATGCTTTTTTTTTGATTTCTTTACTGCGGATTTCGACTGATTTTTTTGCGGCGCGGCCACTATCAGCTTTGCGTTCACCACCTG
>CAJWZG010000200.1 GCA_913049565.1 uncultured Gammaproteobacteria bacterium | reverse complement strand
CTCATCAATCAGGAAAAACATCTCACCAAGTTGGTAAGTCGCGATCCTACGCCGGAGAAAGCTGGCGCCGCTAGCGATATCCCGCGGCCAACAGGTCGCACCGACGGCGCCAAGCGCCGCAGTGTTCCTAATTTGTGTTATGGGCGTAAGAGGAATGTTATGATCAACACTGGCAAGAGCGTTTTGGAGGCGTCAAGCACGTGTTCAAGTTCAGTAATCCACATGTAACAAGTGCAAAGAGAACATTTAATTTTTTAGTTCGACTTCGAGTCAAATGTTTACCATCGTAAAATCGCAATCATACAAATTCCGGAAGCGGTCAGGTTGTTGAAGTGAGTTCATCGTCATCGTGTCAAGTTCAGTTCGTTACCGTTATCTTTTTTTGCTGTATCCCCAATCGTTTCTGTTATGGTATTGGATTCGTTTGTAACTTGTATGTCATTTGTAACCAGAAATTCAAATTGGGGAGTCATCCATTAATCTCAAATATTGACAGCTAGTGTAATTCTATTATTAAGAGCTACAATTTTGAAGCCATGCCAGATAAACAGGCTGTACCGATGACGCATCTGTTTCGTCAGCATGCAAATAAAGCAGTATTGAAAGTGGCTGGCTTGCCGAAGGGGACTGTACGGTTGTTGACGATCAAGGACATCAAAATGCGGAACGAGCGAAAGCAAAAAGAGCATGAAGCTAGAATGGATACTGAGTGGAACGAGATGCACAGGAGGTCGTTGAATGAACGATTCGCGCACGTTGGAGGTGGCTATCAGAAGCCCCCATCGCGAAGGCGACCGCTGGCACGACGCGCTCGATACATTCCAGAGCGAACTCGGCCTCAAAGTGCTCCATGACAACCACAGGCACACCGGTGCGAATACAGTTCATGGTAAATGCCAAGGGTGCTGCGTGATATAGCGGCGCTGGAGACAGGTAGATGGAATCTGCCGATGCCCCGTAAAGCACTTTGAGCAAATCAACCCCCTCTTCCATTCCATAGTCTTGTTCCGGTAGCGGGCGTTTAACTCCCTTCGGATAGCCCGTCGTGCCCGACGAATACAGCATTGCCGCGCCTTCGCTTTGATCTGCAATCGGTTGATCTGACATCCCCGCAATGGCGTCTTCCCAACTGGAGAAACCGTCGATGGTGCCATCAAGCATGTAGCATTGCTCGACTATGGGCATCTTGCCAACTAACGGTTCGACCACTTCTTTGCGAGCATATGAGGTAATGAAAACCCGTGCCTCGCAGTTGTTGACGATGTAATCCACTTCCTGCTGCTGCAATCTCCAGCTAATCGCCGTGAAATAGATACCAGAGCGCTGCGCTGCCCAACAGATCTGGAAAAATCGGGGGTGATTTTCGAGCAAGATAGCAATGTGATCACCGCGTTGCAGACCCAAGGATCGGAACAGTTGAGCACCTTGGTTTGAGGTGGCTTCTAGTTCCGCAAAGGTAACTACATCACCGGTCTCTGCCATCGTGTAGGCAGGCTTATTTGGATGCTCAGCAGCGGTATCGGCTGGACTCATATATTTCTCCCCAGAATAGTTCGTCGAGTATTGGCACACCCCGCCGTCGTTTTCACACGGCGAGCGCTTTTTTTTCATTGAGGTTAGGGCTTATCGGCATCCAGCGTCAGCGATACCGAGTTCATACAGTACCGCAGCCCTGTTGGTGCTGGTCCATCAGGAAAAACATGACCAAGATGCGCGTCACAACGTGCGCACAACACCTCGATGCGCCGCATTCCTAGCGAGTTATCCTCACGATTGATCAGGGCCTCAGACTCCAATGGCGCATAGAAACTGGGCCAGCCGCAGCCGGCATCGAACTTGGTTTCGGCGTCAAACAGTGGCGCATCGCAACACTTGCAAAGATAGGTGCCTGGTCGGTTTTCATCCCAATAAACGCCGGTGAAGGGCCGTTCCGTGCCCGCTTGCCTCGCAACTGCGTATTCTTCGGAGGAAAGCTGTGCTCGCCACTCTTCGTCCGTTTTAAAAATCTTTTCCGTTTCCACGCGTTTGCTCACCTTTTTTCTGTACTTAGTTGATGCTAAGCCATAGACAGCGCCTTAGACTAGTGGTCTAGATCATTCTTCTGGTGCTGTCTAAGGTGCCGGAGGTTTGCTAAGCGCATTAGGAAGAGACATGACTCAGGTAACCACGCCGCAATCGCTGACCACGACCATTCGAAAGTCCGACAAACTGGCCGATGTTTGTTACGACATTCGAGGGCCTGTGCTTACGGCAGCCAACCAGCTTGAGGTCGAAGGCCATCAAATTTTGAAGCTGAACATCGGCAATCCTGCGCCTTGGGGTTTTAGTGCCCCGGAAGAAATTTTGCGAGATGTGGTACGAAATATTCCCAATTCCCAAGGCTATAGCGATTCAAAAGGATTGTTTGCCGCGCGCAAAGCGGTAATGCAGTACTGTCAGCAGATCAACATCCGAGATGTCGATGTGGAAGACATCTACATTGGCAACGGAGTTTCTGAGCTTGTCGTACTTTCAATGCAGGCGCTGGTTAACGATGGCGACGAAATTTTAGTGCCCTGCCCCGACTTCCCGTTGTGGAGCGCGGCGGTCAATTTGTGCGGTGGCTCGCCTATACACTATCTGTGCGATGAAGAGGACGACTGGCAACCTGACTTGGCAGATATACGCAGCAAGATTACGCCAAACACTCGCGGCATTGTCGTTATCAACCCGAACAACCCCACAGGGTCGGTTTATACACCGCAAATGCAGCATGCTCTAATCGATATCGCCAGAGAACACGACCTCGTGGTTTTCGCGGACGAGATCTACGACAAAATTTTGTTCGACGACCAGCAGTATGTCCCACTAGCCTCCTACGCCGATGATCTGTTATGCATGACGTTTAGCGGCTTATCAAAGTCCTATCGAGTCGCAGGATTCCGTGCCGGTTGGATGGTGGTCAGCGGTGCTCGTGAACGTGCGTCAGACTTTATTGAGGGACTGAATATCCTCGCTTCTATGCGTTTGTGCTCAAACGTTCCCAGCCAGCACGCCATTCAAACCGCACTTGGTGGACATCAAAGCATCTTTGAACTTACCGCCCCGGGTGGCAGGCTCTATGAGCAACGCAACGTCGCATGGGATTTACTCAACAAAATCGAAGGTGTTTCCTGTACCAAACCCCAAGGAGCCCTTTATCTCTTCCCTAAGATTGATACTGAGAAATTTAATATCGCAGACGATGAGCGATTTATCCTCGACTTTTTGTTGGAGGAAAAAGTGCTGATGGTTCAAGGCACAGGCTTCCACTGGCCGAAGCCCGACCACTTTCGCGTCGTCTTCTTGCCCCATGTGGAACAGCTAGAAGAATCTATCGGCAGACTAGAGCGGTTTTTAACTACCTATCGGCAATGACCTGCGTCAACTGACCGTCGATGACAGCAGGCTGGTACTGACTCTGTACAATAAAAAATCATCATACCCGGTGAGCACGCCCACCAGCCCGGATAAGCGTTGATCGAGTTCGCCATCGCCTGTGTCTACCAACATAGGGCGTTGCTCTAGCGTTGCTAACTTCGTGCGCGAGCCCAAAACAGTGACATCGTTTTTCCAATCAAGCCTGCGCATCACCTGCGCACTGAGTTGCTGATTGCCCCGCCCTAACAGAAAACCTTGATGACGCGTGAAACTAACAAGCACATGGGTGGCCTGATCAGATGCAATGGCAAGTAGCTGCGCACTGGTAGCATTTTTTATTGCGCTACCGTCTGGCAGCAAAACATCGCAACCCAAAAGAGTGCCGTTCAATCCCAGCGAATGCTTAATCGCCAGGCAGGTGCTGCCCGGCCCGACAATCAACGCTTTGTTTTCATAAAGATAGAGTTGATCAAGAAAGTAGCTGACGATTTCTTGCACCACTAGCGCTTCGTCTTCCTTGCCGCCTATTTTCATCTGCTGCAGATAGCCCCCGGCTTCTGGCACCGATAGTTCACCATAGCGTTTTGTGACGACGGCTTGCTGGCCTGGCATCGAAAGAGCCTGCTTCTTCTGGGGCTCGTAATCTCGAACTTCTCTGACGGCACGGCCGACCAGACTGCCTTGCAACAATCCTGCGACCACTTCAGCCGCAGCAGCGGGGCTTATAGCAAATACACCACTGTGCATTTTGACGCCCGCCGGTAGCCCGAGCACGCAAACATGTTCCGCCACAGAGTTAAGTACATCTATTGCGGTACCGTCACCGCCGACGAATATCAGCAGATCGATTTCAGCCTCGCACAAAACTTCAATGGCTCGTAGGGTATCTTCGGCTGTGCTAGTCGAGGCCGGTAGCCCTAACACCTCAGCAGCAAGACTGAAGGCAGCTAGCGAGTCGGCTCCCATTGAGCCACCCCATGTGATCCAGTCCAGTTGGCTAAGTGATTCGCCTAGACGCTGGGAAAGAGCCCGCAAAAAAACATCGACACGTTCTGCCCCTCGAGGTTGGCCATTAAGCTGCAGGGCTTGGTTTTGTAACGCTTGGCCGTCACTGCCGTGTAATCCAACGGCACCGCCAATGCCGGCCATAGGATTTATCACCAGACCAATGCGAAGCGAGGATGCTGGGTTAGGCTTTATCAAGCAACTTGTCCGACAATTTCAACAACTGCTTCGGCAATCGCCAAAGAAGAGGTAAGCCCCGGAGACTCAATGCCCAGCAAATCGATACGCCCGCTCAGGCCATGCTCCTTTGGCCCGCGAATCAAAAAATCCGCTGCAACCCCAGCCGCCGAAATTTTAGGTCGTATACCCGTATAGCCGGGCTGCAACCGAGCCTCATCGAGATTTGGATAGTAAGCACGAATAGCAGCAACAAACTCTGCTCGCTTGCTGTCATCGAAGGTATAGTCGATCGAGTTGATCCACCTGACATCTGGCCCAAACTTGATCTGCCCGCCTAGATCTAGGGTGACATGAACTCCCAAGCCTCCCTGTTCTGCGGTTGGATAAACAAGGCGCCTAAATGGCTGGGCGCCGGAGTAAGTATAGTAGTGCCCGATAGCGTAATGCGCCTCCGGGGAACCCGGTACATTCTTCGCCAGATTCGGCGCATGCAAACCGCCCGCGTTAATCACCCAGCCTGCGGCTACAGACATTTGTTGGGAATGCACTAACAATTCCGGCTCGCTATCAACT
>CAJWZG010000199.1 GCA_913049565.1 uncultured Gammaproteobacteria bacterium | reverse complement strand
CGATACCACTCGGGCCGGCGCCCGCGGGCTGACTTCGCGGGGTTGTACTAAAAACCTCTCGACCTTCTAAGAAGAACAAACGTTTCTCAGGGAAAAACGTCTCGAACGCTGTGAGATTTACCACCACATCGTCTGACTCCACCGCTCCAAAGTCGGGATTGATCGAGGCGGTGACCTGCAAATCAGAAGATGGGCGCCAAGAAAAATCAGCTCCAACGCGATACTCATCTTCTGCATAAATTTCATCTTGAGCTGCAGAAACATAGGGGAAGAAGGCAAATTGCTGCTTCGGCTCTACATCGGGCAAGCGCATGCTAGGAAGCGCCGACATGAATCGCTTTGATGTGAAGGGCAGTGCCGGCCAGCTCCATCGCTCGTCCAGATAGGCGACATTACGCATGAAGAAAAATCCAAAACGACGTTCACCCTCCTCGCTTGATTTACCCATCGTCATCATCGACCAGGGTAAGAACATTTCGGTGCTCCAGCCGTCTTCCAGCTCAACGGTTGCTGTGCTCCAGGGCCCGTCCCATTCCCGAGAAAACTGCCGCTCTGGAGCGACTTTACCGTCCATCATTGAGCCGCCGAGACTGGTTGCAAACCAGTATCCGTAGAGCCCCTGACCTGAGGTATCAAGGGTGACGCCGAACTCGTCCCGGTTGATAAACTGATCGCGGCTGGACAAGCGCGACACCAAAGTTTCCTTGGGCTGCTCCATAAACGCCGCGATATAAAGACCTTTATCGGTATAAAAAACCCGCACATCGGTTTGATAGCGAGGCTGCGCCAGTGTATCCGGATTCATGACCAGCATATTGTCGTAACTGGGTAGCTTGGTCCAAACACTCTCGTCTATGCGGCCATCAATTTTGATCGAGAGGTTCGCCTCTGATCGCCGGGGTACCAAAATGCTGACATCTGAAGAGAATGAGTCCAGCCGAATCGATTTCACCCCTTTAAGACCGCCGGTAGGCGCTGGCTCTGAAATAGGTGTAGTTACGGAAGCAGGCGCCTGCGGTACCGGGGACGCTTGTTGCCTCGCAACCTGCAGGCCTGTGGCAACTGGGCGTGCGCGCGGTTGGTTGCCGGGTAATCGCTGCGCTTTTGGCAGCACGATATCGGTTTGCCAGCTGTCTTGTATACCCAAGGACCGTATCAGGCTTTTAATCTCACTCGGGCGCCGACCTTCGAGCGGAACAATCACTCGATAAAGCGTGCGGTCAGAGGTTTCTGTGGTGACGACCTGAGGGCTAAGCGGCAGTTTTGCAGCAAGGCTAGCCACCTGTGCTGATGCATTGCTCGAATCCGAATAACTTCCTACCACCAGCACCGTTTGTGCAGATAGCCAAGGGGCCAAACACAGCAACATCAATAGCAGGGTAATTCTCAAGAGATGTTCCTTAATATTGTTTTTGTTGCTGCTGCAAGCCCCGTTGCTCGCAGATGTCATATTTTGCTATGGAGTCGAACATGGCGTTGTCTGCGAGTCATGAGAAACATCGGTGAGATCGTTACAACGGGGCCTCCGTCGATTCGCTATATCGTACTACGTTGTGTAAACCTGTGTTGCGCTGCGCTGGTTTGGGTTGTTTCGTTTTCTCAGTCACTTGCATATTACAGCAACTAGCGTTTTCGGCAGTCCTGATCCGCTACCGGGCGACGCACCCGCTACAGACGCGCAATCACGGCGTCGGCAAATTCCGAAGTACCCAGTTCACCACCCAAATCTCGCGTTTTGTCGCCGTCGATTAGACAAGCGTCGTACGCTTTACGAATCAATTCTGCGCTGTCTGCCAAGGCGGTGATCTGCCTAGTCTCTGCTAAATAATTCAGCATCATAACCGAGGACATCAGCAACGCTAGTGGGTTTGCAATATTGCGTCCTGCTATGTCCGGCGCGCTACCGTGGACTGCTTCAAAAATAGACAGGTCTTCGCCGATGTTGGCCCCAGGCACTACCCCTAAGCCACCCACCAGGCCGGCACACAAATCGCTAATCACGTCCCCATACAGATTCTCCAGCAGCAGTACATCGAACTGCGAAGGATCTTGTACAAGCTTCATGCAACCCGCGTCGATGATCGTGGACTCGAAGGCGAGGTTTGGATAATCGATTGCGTGCACGTCTGACGCACACTTGAGAAACAGACCGTCTGTGAGTTTCATTATGTTGGCTTTGTGCAGCACGGTTATTTTTTTGCGTTCACGACGATTGGCAAATCGAAAAGCCCAGGTTGCAATGCGCTGGCAGGCCGCCTTGGATGCCACCTTCATACTCATTACCACACCAGGGGTAACTTCATTCTCGACGCCGCTGTACAAGCCTTCGGTGTTTTCGCGAATGATAATCAGGTCGACGTCTTTGTAGCGGGTTTCGACACCGGGCATGCTGCGAACTGGGCGCACGGCTGCATACAGATTAAAGGCCTTGCGTAGCCTCACGTTAATTGAGGTAAACCCTTCGCCCACTGGCGTTGTGCAAGGTCCTTTCAGCGCTACTCCACAACGGGATATTTCATCCATGGTTCGTTGTGGAATCAGTTCGCTGCCTTCTTCCAAGGCGCTAAGTCCGGCAGCTACGGATATCCATTCTAGTTTCACCCCCGTTTTTCCGACTGCGGCCTCGACCACTCTCAGCACAGCCGCGGTAATTTCAGGACCTATGCCATCTCCGGCAATGACGGGAATTTCAATAGAGCTCATGGTGTCGTGTCGTCTCCTGTTTAGAGCTTTTGCTTAGAGCGTTTGTTCAAGGCTTTTCTCAGACCGGGTGCTACCACATAGCCACAGGATTAATGACCATTTGCACGGTACCTTTTAACTTGGCGTGACCCAGAACGAACATGAATTCTTTGACGCCTTCCTGCGCAAGCCTGCCCGTGTCCATAGTCTCCAAAATATAAATGCCATTTTCTTTCAACAGCGTTACATGCCCGTAAAACAGCTTGTCACCAGCAATCGGTGGCACTGCCTCCAATCCCCAAGTATCTGCACCCACTGCCATGGGTTCAAACGACGCCATGTGGAGCGCCGCTGCATTGGTTAGTCCGGGAATTGTGCTGACCCATGTATCGGGTTCGCTCTTTAACTTGGCATCAGTCCAGCCTGTGTGAAACAGCACCACATCTCCCTGACGAAACTCAACATCCTGCGCCTTAGCGGCCGCTTCGATGTCGTCGGCGGTAATCGGTTGTCCGGCCGTCAAAGCCTCGACACCAAAGTGCTGGGCCATATCGACCAACACACCACGACCAATCAGGGGCGGCACATTGTGCAGACCTAGCTTGGTGACACCGGTTATCTCAGTAAAATCCTCGCCGCGGTTGCAGTTATAAAACATTCCTTTTTCGCCAAGATGCGCGAATCCATCGAGCTGAGGACCAGTGCCCAGCCACATTTGCACTAAGTCATCATTAGAACTCAATGGCCAGCCGTAAGCCGCAGTCGTATCCCGACCAAACTCCTGCCCAGGCTGCACTACTTGCAGCTGTGTTGTTCGGGGTGGGAAAGCTGGCATGCCGGGCTCGATAATAATACCCAGACCATGACTCTGCCCCTGCTTGATCAGCGAGGCAGCTGCCAGTACCTGGTCGGTCGTCACATAGTTAGCGGCGCCTAGCTGGTCGTCAGCTCCCCATTTTGAGGGCGTGCACTGCGATGTCTGCTCTTGGGCATATACTTGACAGCTAGCCACAGCGGCCAATGAGACCAAACAGAGTTTGGCCATGGAAAGGATGCGATTCGTTGCGGTCATGTGAGGACTCCCGAATTGGTCATTGCGCTGCGCGCCATACAGGTTAGAAGCCTAACGCGCCTGATCTATTACTCAATAGTGTCGGTAATACTCTCATAAGCAGCGGTCAAAATCGCAGTACGCTTGATCTGACGAACGCCTGCAAAAGTCTCCATAGCCGCTGCAGTTTCATCGAATGTGTAGAGCGAGTCCATGCCCCTGGCCAGATCTGCCATCGATTCAAAGCCAATCCATAGGTAGTGAGTCACACCCTCACTATCACGAGCTACCACTTGTCGAATTCCGTAGGCATCTGAAACACCGACTTCCTTCATAAGCTTTAGCCAAGTCGCTGCGTAGGTCTCAGGATCGCTGACCGATAAGTAATAATTCACAAACACTTTGAATTTGCCGCCCGCATCCGCAGGCAATATTTCTTTTACTGACTTGTACAAAACGCTGTGAACAGTTTGATTTCCCGCCCCCTGCATCGCGCTTTGGTACTGTAGGTGGGCATCAGAACCCTGAAAAAGATCAGGACCGGGTAACGCGTCTGCGGACGGATAAGCAAACATGGTCATATGACTTGCTGGGTGCGCGCCCGCTGCGCTGTAGGCATAAAAGCCAACGGCAACGCCTCGATCACTCATGACACCGGTTTCGACGAAAGCGCGAGTGCCTGCAAGCGTAGCCTGCGCATTCTCAGTGGTTAGGTCATTGTGTAGGAAATACTTAAAGGGGAACTCGTTATCGTGGCCGTGTCCGTCGGCAATCGCCATATTTGCGGCCAAGAGTGTGGCCAGAAGCAAAGTAACTTTTTTCATTTTATTCTCCGTACTGTTTAATGTTCGTTGACAGTACGAACAAACGACAGCGGCGAAAAGTAAAAATTTGATACCGCCTGTCTCGCAGGCGTTGAAAACGCAATGCGGTTCCTTGGCGTATACGATGTCTCCGCTGCACTGGAATCCTTTTTCAGCATTCGCGAAATTCAGTACGTTGCGATGTTCAAGCTGTCAAAAAATACGCGCTTAACCGACGAATTTTTCGCTGGCAAACCGTAGGCAGCAGCATATTGTCAATGCTGTCGCGATGATGGATAGCATCGAGAAAAACACGCTGGATCAGTGCCCATTGGTGGCCGAGAAGAATCCCAAGCCGGCTTAGATTCAGTTCGTTTCCGGTCCTTCAGGCGGGTCAAAGTGGTATTGCGGCAATAAGCGAAGATTATCTGGAAAGAATGCAGCCTCTTCTCCCGACCCGGCCAGGGTTTTGGTGCCGCCAAACGGCATTTTCGGCCAGCCGTTACCGCCATTTGCCGCAGCTTGGTCGCCGGCCTCAGTACCTAACAAACAGGCCGCTGCAATTGCAGTTTCGCTGGGCAGTCGTATGGCTGCATCGTCGTGGCCTGGCCGAATACGCTGTGGCTGCGGTAAACCCAGACGCTGATA
>CAJWZG010000198.1 GCA_913049565.1 uncultured Gammaproteobacteria bacterium | reverse complement strand
ATCCAGATACAAGGTCAAGTCGGGTTGAAGCCCTTTTTGCACCCAACTTTCAAGTGCAGTCAGTGTCTGCAGATCCAGCTGTCGGCCATAGCCCTGGTAGGCGAATGTTGCGTCGGTGAAGCGGTCACAGACGACCCATCTATCCGTTTGTAAGGCAGGAAGTATGACATTAGTCAGGTGCTGTGCTCTGGCGGCAAAAACTAACAGCAGTTCTGCAAGAGGGTCTACGTCTTCATCCCATTTATGCAACATAGCATGCCGCAGCGCCTCCGCCATCGGTGTCCCGCCCGGTTCGCGTGTGCGTATGAAGTCGATACCAGAAAGCTGCAACACCTCGCAGACTGCGTCTACGTTCGTGGATTTTCCCGCACCCTCAGATCCTTCTAGCGTAATAAAGCGTCCGCTCATGAATTTCCCCGAGAGAGTTGGAATCGTCGAACCGCCGCATTATGTTCTTTCAGCGTACGTGAAAACTGACTGCTACCATCACCACGAGCGACGAAGTACAGGTAGTCGCCTGACGCGGGATTCAATGCAGCTTCGATTGACGCGAGGGACGGCAAGGCGATCGGCGTTGGTGGCAGGCCTCGATACCGATAGGTGTTAAAGGGCGAATCTACGCGCAAATCGGAACGTCGAATGTCTCCATCAAAGCTCTTGCCCAGCGCAAATATTACGGTGGGATCGGTCTGTAACTTCATATTTTTCTTTAGCCGCAGATGAAATACTTGGCTGATCTGCCGCCTGTCCGCCTCGGCGTCGCTTTCTTTTTCAATAATCGAAGCGAGCACTAAGGCTTCCGCGGGCGATTTGAGTGCAATGGCATCAGAACGTGAGGCCCAAGCCCGCTCCAAATGTCCTATCATCACATTGTGCGCCCGCTGCAACACACTTAGGTCCGAGGCACCTTTTGGGAAAAAATAAGTGTCAGGGAAAAATACCCCTTCGACGAACGGCAATTGAAGATCCAACTCGTCCGATAACTCATCAAGCCCTTGCGATTGTCTAACGAGAACACTGTTTTCTTTTAGGAGAGCGAGAACAGAACGCAGGTTTGCCCCTTCAGGCAAACGAATCGCATGCTGCTGCACTTGGCCTCGAGCAAGCCGTGTCAGCAATTGTTTGGGAGTCTGATTACCGGGAATTTCATAGACGCCAGCCCGAATCTGCGTGTCTAGACCAGAGCTTCGTGCAAGTAGACGAAAAAGGTCATCGTTTTTGATCAGACCTTGTTGCTTTAGTGCGCTTGATACCTGCCTCAATGAAGCCCCTTGTGGCACATCCAATATCGCCTCGGAGTGATCGACAACCTGGTTGGGCCAGATTTGATAGGAGTAATAAATAGGAGCGCTGAGCAGCAAAATCAGGGCGGCGACTAGCCAGACGGCATATCTTTTAACTGCGCTTCCCATACGCTCTTTCAAGGCCCCCTAAACTTTTCCGAATACTAGTGTTCCGTTGGTTCCGCCGAACCCGAAGGAATTGCTGGCTGCTGCAGTAATATCAACATCACGCGCCTGATTCGGCACATAGTCTAGATCGCACCCCTCTCCGGGTTTGTCCAGATTAATCGTAGGCGCGATGACTTGGTCTTGCAGTGTTTTGATCGTAAAAATTGCCTCCACTGAACCAGCCGCACCTAGCAAGTGACCGATCATAGACTTCGTCGAGCTGATCATTAGATCGGTGTCGACACCGAAAATCGTTTTAACCCCTTCAGTCTCGGCAACATCACCAAGCGGTGTGGAGGTGCCATGGGCATTTAGGTACCCCAAATCAGCCGGGTTTAAGCCCGCATCGTTGAGCGCATTACTCATGGCTCTGGCACCACCCTCACCATTTTCAGCTGGCCCAGTAATATGAAACGCATCAGCGCTCATCCCAAAGCCCAGCACCTCTGCATAAATTTGTGCTCCGCGAGCCTTCGCACGCTCGTACTCTTCTAACACTAGTACTCCCGCCCCTTCCCCTAAGACAAAGCCATCTCGACCTTCATCCCATGGTCGACTGGCCAGTTCTGGTTCATCGTTACGGCTGGATAACGCTCGCATTGACGCGAAGCCTGCAACAGTGATTGGGGAAGTGGCTGATTCAGAACCCCCAACCACCATGACATCTGCGTCACCGTACTGGATCATTCGAGCCCCAAATCCAATGTTGTGCGTACCGGTAGTACAAGCCGTCACGACAGCAACGTTGGGGCCCTTGAAGCCATATTCGATAGAAACATTGCCTGAGATCATGTTGATGACGACGCCCGGCACGAAAAATGGCGAAACCCTTCTCGCACCGCTCTTTAAGAGAGTGTCATGCGTATTTTCGATGGTGTTAATACCACCAATACCAGAGCCTATCGCGACCCCAATTCGGTCTGCATCCGCTGGATGAGATTCAATGCCCGCATCAGAGATTGCCTGAGAGGCGGCAGCAATGCCGAGCTGTATGAATGGGTCAATTCTTCGCGCTTCTTTCGGATTCATATAAGCGGAAATGTCGAAATTTTTAACGCTACCGCAAATTTTTACAGAATAGTCTGACGTGTCAAAAGATCCGTTCAGACCTATGCCACTTTGCCCTGCAATCGCGGCTTGCCAAGACTCGTCCACGGTGTGTCCAATCGGACTGATCATTCCCATCCCAGTGACAACTACTCTTCTTTTGGTCATTTTCAATTTTCCAAGTCTGGCGAATACCGCACCCTAGTCCGATGCTTGCTGAAGCATGAAAGTTGGAGCATCAAGTTGCAATAAACCGGCAAAAAAAAGGGGCTCTGATGCCCCTTAAATCGACTCCTGTAATGAGTCGTTGTCGACGTTCTAGAGAGATTACTCCCCCTGCAGGACGCTATTGGTGCGCGAGGATGTAATCGATGGCTTCTTTGACCGTAGTGATTTTCTCCGCTTCTTCATCGGGAATCTCTGTTTCGAACTCTTCCTCGAGAGCCATCACTAACTCCACCGTATCAAGCGAATCAGCCCCTAAGTCTTCGACAAAAGAAGCGTCACTTTGGACCTCATCTTCCTTAACCCCAAGCTGTTCACAGATCAGCTTCCTTACTCTTTCTTCAATGTTACTCATGCGGCTTTTTCCTCACTCGTTAGTGTTGGGCGCGAAGCGATGGGAATTCTATAGATGCGGTATAGCCAATTCAAGCAAACTATCGCCGCTTTCCATCTACCTAATCGCGCTAGTCATTAGCAATTATCTTATTGATTTCTTTATCTTTTATTTCATCGACCCATGCAGATCTGGGGCTAGTTTTCAAGCTTTTGTGGGCTATTACAATGGTAATGTGCTCATTCGTCGCGTCTTCTTGATTAGCCCAAAAGAAGACCGCCGTTAACATGTAGCGTCTGTCCTGTAATGTAGCCAGCATCCTCTGAACACAAAAAGCTCACCGTTGCCGCCACCTCTTGCACAGCACCCATGCGCCCCAGGGGAATACGATCTAGCATCGTGGTTGTTTGGCCGTCTGAAAGCGCCTGCGTCATGTCGGTCTCAATGAATCCAGGAGCCACCGCATTCACAGTCACACCTCGCGATGCAACCTCTATCGCTAAGGAACGGGTGAAGCCCTCCAACCCGGCCTTACTCGCAACATAATTGCCCTGACCGGGATTGCCGAGTCGTCCAACCACCGAACCGACATTGATGATGCGTCCCCACCGCGCTTTTAGCATGCTGCGCAGCATCGGCTTAGTGACACGAAAGGCGCCCGACAGATTGGTATCAATAACATCTGACCATTCCGCTTCAGACATCCGCATCAATAGGTTGTCTTTGGTTATGCCTGCATTGTTAACCAGCACCAAAGGCGCCGCCGTAATTTCAGTAATTTGCGAGAGCGCATTCGCTACGGAATCTGCATCGCCAACATTTAGTACCAAACCAGCGCCACGAGTCCCCAGCCGATTGCTTATTTCCAAGGCACCGTGCTCGGTCGTAGCAGTACCGACAACAAAATAACCGTCACGTGTCAGCCGATCAGCAATTGCTGCACCGATCCCGCGGCTTGCCCCTGTTACCAGCGCAGTGACTTGCTCCGTCATTTTTATCTCCTCTGTCTGCTACAGCGATGCTACTGCTTCGATTCCTGCGGCGCTGGACAAACCAATTGTCGGGGTTGCGCGGGAAATTCGTTTTACGAGTCCAGCTAAGACGCTGCCGGGGCCTGATTCCACGAATTGATCCACACCAGCGTTTATCATTGCTTCCACACAGGTTGTCCAACGCACTGGTGAGTAAAGTTGCTCTACTAACAGCAGCCGCATTTCGTCGACACTCGACGCTGCTCGGCCATGCACATTTTGAATAACCGGAGTCTTTGGCATGACAAGGTCTATGTCATCGAGCGCATTAGAGAAGTCAACGGCAGCAGCTTGCATCAGGCTAGAGTGAAAGGGCCCACTCACATCAAGAGGCACAGCCCGCTTGGCACCTGCAGCTTTGCAAGCGTCTATCGCAGCATTCACTGCGGCGGTCTCACCAGCGATGACCACTTGTCCTGGTGCGTTATAGTTTGCAGCACTTACCTCACCATCGACGTTATTGCAGCATTCGGCAATCGCCTCATCGTCGAGCCCAAGCACCGCCGCCATCGTGCCTTGACCGCCAGGGACAGCGGCCTGCATCAATTCGCCGCGTTTACGCACAAGGGCGACCCCATCGCGAAAACTCATTGCGCCAGCGCAAACCAATGCGGAGTACTCGCCAAGGCTGTGTCCTGACATGACGCTAGTTTTTGCAGAAGCTTCGGCCCAGAGATCCCAAAGAGCAACACTAGCCGTTAATAACGCAGGTTGAGTATTTTCAGTTTGGCCAAGTAAATCGGCGGAGCCTTGTTGTGTCATATCCCAGAGATCGAAACCCAACACGTCAGACGCATCAGCAAACCGTTCAGTTATCGACGGGTACGCGCCAGCTAACTCTCCCAACATACCAACGGTCTGAGCACCTTGCCCCGGAAAAATAGTCGCTATCGTTATTCCACTGCTCATGAACCCTCCCATCCACCTACGTTTCTAAAAATCTTCGCCCTCGCTACTGCTCGTTGAGCAGCGGACATCAATCAATCCAACAATACTTGCTTGCAAGCCTGCGTTAACTGTCCGCTCACATAGGCTCTGCCCTGCAGAATCGCATGCAAAAAACCTCTGGGCGAGGTGCTGCCATGGCTCATCACCACAACACCTTCC
>CAJWZG010000197.1 GCA_913049565.1 uncultured Gammaproteobacteria bacterium | reverse complement strand
GCGCCCGGGTGCAAGTTCTTCGGTCATCCAATGAATCGCATCAAACTTTTGCATCGCGGTTTCGTAGGCCGATGCATAGCCTTCGTCCGTCAAAGGGCCTTGACCCACATAAACGATGAAAAATGCGGCATTAAGACCACCTGCCTCCATGCGAGGCAAGTCAACCTGAGTATTGGGCGCCGTTAAATAGTTTACTTCTGGCGTGAAGTTATCCGGCGAGATATCCACGTGCGTATCGAGCGTTATGACACGTTCATGTATCTCTTTTGCACGTTCGACTATGTCGTCGGCACCTACCGGAACGCTCGCCAGTGACGCGCCAAACAAAGTGAGAAACGGCATGAACCGCCTGGAGCTGAATGGTCTTTTGTCGCTTTTTGATTGTATGAGCATTAAGTGAGTCTCGCAGAAATGAGTCATTTACCGACCGGCCAACAGCGTGTGCTCACTGCTGGATTATTCCGGCAGATGCACGTCTACATTATTTAAGTGTCACGCAGGTTGCGCGGTACCGCAACGCGCCCCCCCTATTGATCCAATCCAAGGCAGCACGCTTTAGCACGCCACGCATTCGACGGACTATGGAGCGCTATCCTAATGTAAGTATACGATTGCGGGATTTAGGCGATATTTCTTAAGTATTCCCTAATTGTAAGGCTCGATGGCCGTAGCGCTCACAGAGTACGACGCCGTCGCCAGATCTTCTTCAACACGACTTGCCGAGATTGTGCCTTCGATCCATATTGGCTGCCAAATCTCTCCCAATTCGTAACCTGGTTCGTATACCGCATATATCGTCTGATTCGGCGGCGGCGGCGGTTCATGATAACAAGCGCCAAAATAGGGCACCAAAAGGAAACGTGTCACCACTTCGCTTTCTTTGTATTCCAAAGGCACCATAAATCCAGGAATACGAACGTCTTGTTGGTTCAGGTCCAAGCGCACACGCTCACCCCAATTTATTCCATCGTCTAGGTTTAAAGTATCGTCAATCTGGGGCAGCAAATCCTGCCATGACAACGTCTTGGCGTCACCCAAAGCAAACTGAGACGCCAGCAAAGCAGTACTGACCAGGAAAACTTTAACTAAGTAAGCGAGCTTGTGCATTGTTAGCGCCCCGAAAAATGTTACATTGTATCATCACGCACTTAACGTACAGATTGATCATTGTCAAAGCAGGAAAATACAGCAGTAGCGATTGAGATCAAAGAACTCGTTTTTGGTTTCAGCCCAGGCATGAGCCCGGTTTTGAACATTCCAATCTGGGAAGTTGAACCTAATCAGCGGGTTTTTCTGCAAGGCAATTCCGGCAGCGGTAAATCAACCCTACTCGCGTTACTTGCCGGCCTTCGCACGCCCACATCCGGAACCGTCTCCATTCTTAATACGCCCATCTCGCAGCTGAGCGGTCGCAAGCGAGATGCTTTTCGGGCGAAAAATATCGGCGTCGTGTTTCAACACTTCAACCTGATTCCGTTTTTATCGGTGCTGGACAATATTATGCTGGCCGCCCAGTTTGGTAGTGGCTCGTCAACTGCGCTGCGAGCACGCGCGTTGGAACTGCTAGAACGAGTTAACCTCGATCTCAGCTTGAGCGACCGCAAGGCGGAGCAATTAAGTATTGGCCAACAACAACGCGTGGCGATCGTGCGCGCGTTGATAAATTCTCCGGCCCTACTGCTTGTGGATGAGCCTACCTCGGCGCTCGATCACGCTAATAAAGCGTCGTTTCTAAACCTCCTTAATGAGGTGCTCGACGACACAAATTGCGCAATGGTGTTTGTCAGCCATGACCCGTCAATCGGCGACATGTTTGAAGATCGAATCGCGCTGACTGACCTAAACCAATCTGTTGGTGCACATTGATGAGCACACTGCGCGCATTATGCAACGTCGCTTATCAAAGCCTCTTGTATCGCTTTGGCGGCGTGGCACTAGCGACCGCTGCCGTGGCTACAAGTGTATTTGTGCTGCTCAGTGTCGAGCATGTACGGCACGAGGCGCGATCGAGTTTTGCTAGCACGGTCTCGAACGTCGATCTAATCGTTGGCGCCAGGACTGGCGAAATCAATCTGCTGCTGCTGTCTATTTTCCGCATCGGAACGCCGACCGCTAATGTTTCATGGGAGTCTGTGGAGGCGATCAGCGAGCAGCAACACGTGGAGTGGGTTGTACCGATTTCACTGGGGGACTCGCATAAAAACTTTCGCGTTGTGGGCACGTCCGCCGAATTCTTCGATCGTTATAAGTATGGTCAAAGTGAGCCGCTGGTCTTTCAAAGCGGCCAGCATTTCGACGCCACCCTCGACGTGGTCGTGGGGTCACGCGTGGCAGCAGAGTTGGCCTACAAATTGGGCGATGAACTCATTCTCAGCCATGGCATGGCGGACACCAGTTTCACCCATCATGATCAAGTCACCTTCTCGGTGAGCGGTGTACTGGCGACAACGGGCACGCCGGTGGATAACGCGTTATTCGTAAGTTTGGAGGCGATAGAAGCAATTCATGCAGATCCAAAAGACAAAAAACATGAAGAGCACGAGCAGCACGCCGCGAATACAGACGAACACCATGATGAGCATGAAGACCACGAGCAGCATGCCGCGCATACAGACGAACACCATGAAGAGCATGATCACCCGCCCGTCGGTACGGTAACGGCAATATTGGTGGGCTTGGATTCAGCCCCATTTACCCTGCAGATTCAGCGTTGGGTAAATGAATTTCAGGACGAAGCGCTTCTGGCGATTTTGCCTGGCTTCGCCCTTGCTCAACTTTGGGGGCTTGTCGGCGGCGTGGAAAATGTGCTGCGCGGCATATCAGTGTTGGTTTTTATCTCTGCGCTATTCGGACTAAACGCGATGATGCTCGCCTCGATGCGGGAACGCAAAAGAGAGATCGAAATATTGCGCAGCATTGGGGCGCCATCGCTGTTCATTGTGGTTCTTTTGATTATTGAATCACTACTTGTTGTGACAATAGGTGTTGCACTTGCGATGGCAGGCCTATTCGCTGCGATAGCTCTTGCAAACAACCTACTAGCCAGCGAGCTGGGCCTCGCCCTGTCCCTACAGATCCTGTATCCCTCGAGCTTCATCGCCTTAGCGCTGATTTACTTAACCACGCTCATTTTGAGTTTAGTGCCTGCATGGCAGGCTTATGCCGTCGCGCGCTCATACGGTGCAGGCCAACAAAATGGTTAAAAGCCTCCATATGAAACCCCTTGAGGGCCGCACTGGCACTCGCTCATGAGTCGAGATACACCATTGAAGCCCGAAGTCATAGTTGAGCACGCGGCTCGGTATTGCGCCGAACATGGCAGCAAACTGACGGCAAAACGGCGTCAGGTACTTACGAGTTTAGTAAAATCAAAAAAAGCGCTGTCGGCCTACGACCTAGCGGACGACAGTCGACAGGGTGTTGAAGCAACGTTATTACCAATGTCAGTCTACCGAATTCTTCGGTTTCTCCAGTCCATCGGTCTCGTGCATCGACTTAACACAGCCAACAAATATGTCGCCTGCGCGCACATCGCCTGTGATCACGCTCACGCAACCCCGCAGTTTCTAATCTGTACAGGCTGCAGCAACGTCAAAGAGTTGGGAGTCGCGAACGACCTTACTGAGAGCATCGCTCTGGCTGCGAAAACAACGGGTTTTCGGCTGCTCAGCGACCAACTCGAACTTGAATGCCTGTGCAACGATTGCGCCATGCCAGAATTAGGAACCTAATAATGATCATCGGATTGCTGGATCGATTTTCGATAGGCCTGTCAGCGTTATGCCTAGTGCACTGCTTAGCGATTCCGCTATTAATCAGTGTTGCACCGCTGCTGGCAAGCTTTGCGTTTGCCGACGAAAGTTTTCACATCGCGCTAATCGCTTTAGTCGTGCCGACCAGCGCACTGGCTTTGAGTCTGGGTTGCCGCAAACATCGAAGCTGGCGTATACCCACGCTTGGATTAATAGGGGTCACAATTCTTTTGAGCGCTGCCGTGGGCGGTGGCATTCTATTTGGCGACGTTGGCGAAACCAGCTTGAGCGTTCTAGGCGCCTTAGTTATTGCGTCCGCTCACTTGTTAAACTACCGCGCCTGCAGAGCCTGTGATTGCGAGCATCACTGAACCAGATTAAGCCCATAAACAGTCCGAAGCCCTAGTATCCCTTCGGTGCTTCTGCACTGCTTACTGTGACACGCCGGGCATAACGGGTGTGGGGGTGATAATCCCAAACCGCATGATGTTGGGCACAGCGGTTATCCCACATCACCAACGTTCGCGACGACCAACGCACTCGACATTGCCATCGCGGATTGCTTTCTATATGAGCACACAACATTTCAAGCGTCGCATCGCTCTCGGTTTTGTCCAAACCTAAAATTTTGCTGGTAAAACTGCCATTAACAAACAGTATCGGCTGACCGGTTTCTGGATGTCGAGTCACGACAGGATGAACAGCCCGCGGGTAGCTCTGCTCAGGTGCCAACCTAACGTTGTACGCGGCTAGGTCCTTGCGACCGTCATGTTCAGCTTGAAGCCCAAGCAACCACTGTTTGATTGGCGGCGACAACGCGGCATAGGCTTCACACATGTTTGCAAACATTGTGTCGCCACCGCCATCGGGCGGCGGCTGTTCCACATAGAGCAGCGATGCCATGGGCGGTAAAGGATCGCACGACACGTCGGAATGCCAAGCTTCACCATTACTGTACTTCGAGTCCGCGTGGGTATTAATAATGAACAATTCGGGATCGCCCTCTGCACCCAAATGGCTGTAGCGCGGATGAATATGCAGTGCCCCAAAGTGCCGAGCGAAGGCCTTGTGCTGCTCAGCATCTAGGCTCTGCTCGCGAAATACGAGCACCTGGTAACGCGTAAAGGCCTGTTTAATCTCTTCGATCTGCGAACCCTGAGCCACGGTAAGCTCAACACCTGCGACTTCGGCGCCGATGACCGGAGTGAGCGGTGTTACCGTGATGGAGCCTCCTAAACTCATCGTCCTCTGATCGCGTCAGCCAATTTTTCGGCAAGCATAATGGTCGGAGCATTAAGATTGCCGTTAGTAATGTGCGGGAATATCGAGGTATCAATCACGCGCAACCCGTCGACCCCGTTTACCCGCGCCAGCGGATCCACCACCGCTGCAGAATCGCTACCCATACGACAGGTTCCGCAGGGGTGATAAGCGCTCTCCGCACGATTACGAATG
>CAJWZG010000196.1 GCA_913049565.1 uncultured Gammaproteobacteria bacterium | reverse complement strand
GATGATAGTGCTGGCTCGTCGCGGTGGCATCCTGTTGTCGCCAGAACTGCGCCAGATGCTGCGCCCAACATGAAATTTCGTCGTTGCATAGAGTTGCCCGTTTCCAATTGAACACGTGGTTCATTCCAGACGCTTAGATCAGCGGAGAAGCTTGGCCACCGATCATTTAAAACACACAATCTAAAACTAGTTTTTTTCGCAAGCAATGCCAGTTAACGTTGAGGCGTACTATTTTTCTGTGGTCCGCAAAAGGAGAGGTCATGCGTAAGACGTTTTTGATGATGGCGGCAATGTCTGCTTTTGGTGTTGGGTGCGGTTCAGGCTCTGGTGAGCCCGATACGGGTACGGATCTGCGAACGTCTGAGCCGATGATAACGGAACCCTGTGCTACCGATGATACGTTTACCGTTTGGTGCGGGTACAAAAATCCAGAAGACTTGGCGGCGACGCCAGACGGCGAGTATTTGCTGGCTACCGGGTTTGGTGGAATCCCAGAATCTATTTTGAATGAAATGTCGCTTGTTGATCTGGCGACGATGAATCGAAGCTCGGTTGAGATTGAACTGTCGCAGAATACCTGGGGCGACCCAAGCTGCGAGCGCGGTTCGCTGGATTTCTCCACCCACGGGCTAGATATCAATCAGCGTACTGACGGGGAGTACATGGTTGCTGTTACCAATCACTTGCCTAGCGAAACCGTAGAGCTGTTTGAACTCACGCCAAATAAATCGAGTTGGCGGCTCGTGTGGCGAGGTTGTGTTGAATCACCGATTAGCGAATCTGCGGGGCGTCAGCCCATGTTTAACGATGTCGCACTCACTGATGGCGGTGGCTTTTACGTTACAGAGATGTACGACATCAATATGCCTTTTGATGAATTGATTGAGGCGGGAATTGCTGGAGAGGATACAGGCAGTGTGTGGTACTGGTCTGGTGATGATGGTTTTCAAGTGGTTGCTGGATCACAGGGCAGTTTCCCTAATGGTGTCGTTGTCAATGACGCTGAGGACGTACTGTATGTAAATTACTGGTTTTCGGGTAAAACGAACAAGCTAGACCTGACCTCGGGAAAAGTCCTTGCAACACATGACGGTGGGCGAGCGGATAATTTGACTATGGCGCAGGGCTCAGTCTGGGCGGCAAAACATGACATGACCATCATGGATTACATAGAAGGTTGTCCAGCCGATACGGTTAACTGCTTTCTGCCTTTCTCAGTACATGAACTTAATCTGGACGACTTGAGTGAGACGAGTGTTCTGCGTTTTGACAGTGAAATTTTCGGCTTTGGCACGGTAGCTACACCGCTGGGCGACAGCATTTGGTTTGGATCGGCTCATGGAGATCGAGTGGCGCGGTATGACATGAGCAATAGAGCCGGCGATGGAAGTTGATATCCCACAGCGCTTGCAGCAGCCTGCAGCAGCGGCACTGACATGGTTTAACCAACGCAATAACAGCAGCTTCGAAGTGAGCGGGCTTGTGGACTTCGAAGAGGCTCTGTTGACGAAGCCGCTAGAGAGTTTTGAATTCGGTTTGGTGCTATGTGATGGCGAGATTTGTGACAAGGTTCAGATCCGCTGTATACCAGACGGTCATGGATTTAACTTTTCCGTAGTGGAAAGGCGGCCGGGCGACATACCGGCCCTGCTGGACCCACCCAACGGGATTCGAGCCAATTGGTTGGATCGAGTGCTCGACAAGCATGAGTTTGTCGTGCTGCTGTTCTACCGCGGGTTATGGTGACCGCCTTGTCGCTTCGAGTTACGAAGCTACGATAAATCGGGAGTTGTTGAGCAGATTCGCCAGCTGGGTGGAGAGGTTTACGGGATAACGTCAGAACCCCAATCGCTCGCACAAGAAGCAGAATCGGCTTGGGGTCTGTCGTTTCCGATTGTTGGTGATCCTCATCATGAGGTCCGCAAAGACTTGCAGTCGCGTGGGTGGCTTGATGTTTTCTTTAACGCCGACGACGGGCATCTGCGTCACCGCAGTTGGACAAGTCACCCGAATGGCTATTATCAGCCGGCGGTTATCTCGATAGACCGATCTCAGCGCATTCTCTATCGCTGGCGATGCGTTCCCAAGTATCAAAACATGAGTGGTGCAGGTGCCCGGCCTGAGGCTCAGTACACCATGGATAAAATCCTTCAAGCGAGAAACAGCACCGACGACGCGGCACTGGATCGTCAGCCCGTAATGGGTGCCGGTGAACTGAATTGGTTTCAATTTTTATTGATTATGACAGCACATGGCTGGTTTCTTCGGCCAAGGGCCTTTCCCTTGCTAAGGGACGGGGGTAAGGATGCCGTTACCCCAGGACAGGTCATGCGACGCGTGTGGATATTTCTTGGGCTGTGGGTTGCGTCCTTGATGGCTTTCCCGCCGCAATACGTTGCGTACGCCTTTGGGGCCTGGCTGCTGCTGCTGACGCCGGGCATGATCGAAATCCACCGTCAGTTTCAAAACGAACCAGACCCTTATTAACGTCGGCCTATCGAGGAGAGACAAATGGTGCTAACCACACAATCACAGCGTGCTTGGTTGAATCTTACTGCGGAGGAGCCAATTGACCCTGAGCGTGAGATTATCGATCCCCATCACCATCTCTGGCGTACGAGCGGATTACCGACCTACGTGCTCGAGGATCTTTGGGAGGACACCGAATCAGGCCATCACATTGTAAAAACGGTGTTTATGGAGTGTGGAGCCGAGTACCGAAAAACCGGGCCTAAGCACTTAAGACCGGTGGGAGAAACGGAGTTTGTCCGAGATATCGCCTTAGCCAGTCAAGGGCAAGGCAAAGCGGAAGTCGTCGGCATCATAGGCCATGCAGACTTGGATCAAACTGATTCTCTTGTGCGGGATACATTGCAGGCCCATGAAGAGTCCGGGGCTGGGTTGTTCCGAGGTATTCGACATGGTGGAGCTCATGATCCAGGTAAAAACTTGAGTTGGTTGAACGCGACACCGCATACCAACTTATTTGAGCGAGACGATTTTCGTCGAGGCGTGACCTTGCTTGGTGAGCTGGGCTACACCTATGACTCCTGGCATTACCATTTTCAAAACGATGCCTTTGCTGACTTGGCTGAAGCAGTACCGGGAACCACCATCGTTCTTGACCACTTTGGCACGCCCTGCGGCGTGGGTGATTATGCTGGCAAGACGGCCGAGGTGTTTGCGCAGTGGCAGGCTGGCATAACTCGACTCGCCGCTTGCCCCAATGTCGTGGTGAAAATTGGCGGTCTCGCGATGCCGGTTAACGGTTTTGGTTGGAGCGATCTCGAGAGGCCACCGTCATCGGATGAGGTTGCCGAAGCACATCGTGATTATTACTTAAAGACAATCGACGCTTTTGGTCCTGAGCGATGTATGTTCGAGAGTAACTTCCCCGTGGATAAATTGTCGCTCTCCTACAATGTGTATTGGAATGCAATGAAAAAAATTGCCACAGAGTTTTCAGCTGCCGAGCAGCACGCCTTGTTTTATGCGACAGCCGAACGCGTTTATCGTCTGTCATAGTGGAAATGACAAAGCACTGCTGAGGGTTTTCGATGAGTGAATTGATCGTATACGGTTTGCCGTTTTCTCAACCGGTTCGAGCGGTACTCTGGGTTCTGCTTTTAAAAGAACTGCCTTTTCGTTTGCAGATGATTAACCCCGGCTATGCCGGTGAAGGCGGGAGCCGACATGCGGATTATCTGACGAAGAATCCCTTTGCGACCATCCCCTGCATCGAAGAACCCGACACGGGTTTCACCCTGGGCGAGGCTCATGCGATTTTGACCTACCTGGCCCAAGAACATGGTTGGCGCGATCTTTACCCCGAACCTCCCAAGGCTCGTGCCAAGATTGATGCATACCTGCATTATCACCATCGCAACGTGCGTGAGTGTTCGATGTTGGTTGCCTCCAAGGTGCGCAAAGATCTGGCCTTCTCGCCGGCGATGCTGGAACGGTCGACCTCAGTTATTGGCAGTGCGTTGAAGCTTCTGGATGAAACCTATCTTGCCAATACACCTTATTTGATGGGTGATGCGCTGACGCTGGCGGACATAGCAGCCTGCGCAGAGGTTAGCCAGTTGGCGCCTGCGTACACGAATCTGTTTAATCTAGACCCGTACCCTAACGTTTGTCGTTGGCTGGAAGAGTTAACCGACGTGCCCGGTTACGAGCAAGTTCATAAGCCTTTGCGAGTGCTCGGTGATATCAGCGTTGAGCCGCCAACGATAGAGGCGCTTAAGCGGGCCAATATCGAAGGTTTGCAGGCGTTGAAACCCGCCTAGCCAGGGGTAGGCATGCAAACCGTCGGCCAAAGATCTGCGTCCCAGTGCAGCTGACGAATTTGCAGGTAAGCTAGATAATTTTCTTGGGGTAGCTTGGCGTGATGGGCGAGCCAGTAACCTGCATGTGTTTGCAACAAATCACCGTGGCCTGTCGCGACAAAGGGCGGATCTTCTGCAATTAATAACGAGCCGCCACCCAGATAAAGGGGCCAGCCCTGCTTATCAACATATGGCCCTGTAATGTCTTTAGAGCGGCCAACACGAATTTCATAGCGCGTATCGTCAAAAATACAGCAGTGATTAAAGGACATGAACAGATAGTAGTAACCGTCTTTGAAGGTAATAAACGGGGCTTCGATAATGGGGTCGGCCTGAAACAACCAGCGTTGAGCCACGGTATGGTAGGTCGCATCGGCAACAGGTTTGAGGTTCAGTGGGTTCAGTTCAACGAACTTAATCCCACCGATCGTTGATCCAAAAACCAGCCAGGGCGTGTTCTCTTGGTCAACGAAGAACTGCGCATCAATGGCGTTAAAGGTGGCATCGTCGTTGCCGCAGTAGATGTCGACTCCCTCATAGAAGGGCTCAGATCTCAGCACCTGACCTTCATCAACCCACCTGTAATCCGGTTGGCTTGGGTCTAGAGTGACGTTAGTGGCTAAGCCTGTTGCCGCATTGCACGTGTCAGGAATATGCGACTGATAGAACAGTAGGTAACGGCCGTCATAGTAGGAAATGTCCGGCGCGCCAATATGATCTGCAGCTGGTATTTGCGTAAGCAGCCAATCCGGAAGATCTGTGAATACGTCGCCGACGCTCTGCCAAGTAACCAGATCGGGTGAGCGATAAAAACTGCCAAGAGCGCTGGAAGAAAAGACGTAGTAATCATCAACATGCCGGATGATCGTGGGGTCGTGGATTG
>CAJWZG010000195.1 GCA_913049565.1 uncultured Gammaproteobacteria bacterium | reverse complement strand
GATGCAACCCACGTCGCCGCTGAGCACCCCTTCATGGCCCCTCAGCGCTATGCGCCTAACTACCCTACAAGGTCACAGCCGCATCCAGACGCTGCAAACATCCAACTTGCTAACACCAAGGTCTGCCGAGCAGATCTGTAAGAAGGAACGATCATGAGTGAAGAAGCATTTGCAGACCTTGGACTGCACACCAGTTATTGCGAGACAGTGGCCAGCCTTGGCTTTGTAGAACCTAGCGACATACAGCGCTCGGCAATTCCTCAGATACTAGCGCAAAAAGACATTCTGGGTATCGCCCAAACTGGCACGGGCAAAACAGCCGCCTTCGGTCTACCGCTACTGCAAAATCTTGTTGCAGAAGCCGCAAACAGAAAGGGTGAGATGCGGGCTAAACCCCGACATCCGCGGGCACTAATATTGGCTCCAACCCGAGAACTCGCGCTGCAAATCCACAGCGAACTGGAGCGCCTCGGCGGTAACAGCAACATGAACCACGCCTGCATCATTGGCGGCGTGAACCAGAACCCGCAAGTGAAGAAACTCAGGAGCGGTGTCGATATCCTCGTCGCTGCCCCGGGTCGCTTACTGGACCTGATGAACCAAGGCCATGTGGATCTAAGCGAAACGAAATTTCTCGTGCTAGACGAATGCGACCGCTTGCTGGATATGGGTTTTATTCCCGATGTGCGCCGCATCATCAAAGCGATGCCAACCGAACGACAGACGCTGCTTTTCTCCGCAACCATACCCGGCGAAATTGCCAAACTCTCTAAAGAAATACTACGCGAACCAGTGCGGATCGACGTCACACCAGAAGAGGTCACTGTTGCTAAAATCGAGCAGAACGTCGTTCACGTGGCGAGCCAACAAAAGCGCGCGGTTCTCGAGCATTTACTCAGGGACAAAGCCCTCGTTCGCGCCATCGTCTTTACGCGAACCAAACATGGTGCCAATAAGGTTACCCGCCAGCTCAACGCATCTGGGTTCGTTGCTGAAGTCATACATGGCAATAAAAGTCAGGCGGCGCGTCAGCGCGCTCTTGAAAACTTTAAGTCAGGAGACGCCTGGGTATTAGTGGCAACCGACATCGCCGCTCGTGGTATCGACATTCGCGAGGTCTCCCATGTATTTAATTATGAGTTACCGCACGAACCCGAAAGCTACGTGCATCGCATCGGTCGAACAGCCAGAGCGGGTGCGGGCGGCGTCGCTTGGGCATTGGTCGACGCGTCAGAGGTCAGCAGACTGAAAGCTATCCAGCGCCTGACTAAACACAATCTCGAGCCGGTTACTTTAGACATCAAGTTGCCCAAGGCAGCCCCGCAAAACCCAGCACCGACAGGGCAAGATGCCAAAAAGCCAAATCACAATCAGGATGGCGAGGCTAAAAAACGACAACGCGGCCGACGTCGCAAGCCTGCGGGAGAAGGTCAGCAATCCGGACGCTCGCGGCCTGCTCGCAGCTCCTCACAGGGCAATCGCAGTGAACCTGCATCCACCACAGACAAAGCCGAAGTTAACGGCAACCGACCTGATGTTAGCAATGCAAATGTCGATCCTTTTGCGGATCAGCGTGGCAGCAACGGCAGGCGAAAATATCGCGCCGTTCAAGGCCAAGACAGTGGAACTCGCCCACCACGCCGCAGACGTCGCTCAAATTCAACCCACAGATCGGGTAACGTCTGAGCGCTGAGGACAGACCCTAACCAACGCCACGGGCGCGATATTGGCGCCCTTTGATCTTGCGTTGGTTAATCAAACCTTGAGCAGCGCTCGAATAGTCCTTTGCAATCGCCACGTAGCTCACTGTCGGCAGAATGTCTATCTTGCCGACACTGTCTGCGGCTATCGCGTTAGCAGCCGTCAACGCGCCAAGAATATCTCCTGGTCGCAGCTTGTGCTTGCGTCCGCCGTTGATTTCAAGCGTGTGTACAGCGGGCTCCGATAATGTCCCTGCGCTTTTGCTTTCAGCGCTGTCGGCACGCCACAGCTTCATCGCCCCAGCCTCACGCTCACCCTCAAGACTGTGCAGACGCGGCATCTCTCGGTCGGCTACCAAACTGATCGCCGTACCTTCACGCCCCCTGCGAGCAGTGCGCCCAATACGATGCACATACACATCAGTTTGATGGGGCAGCTCAAAATTAAACACGGCATCTACATCGTCAATATCCAGTCCACGCGCAGCAACGTCAGTGGCAACTAGCACATTGGCGCTGCCGTTCGCGAACCGAATCAAGGTCTGACTGCGCTCGTATTGTTCCAGATCGCCGTGCAGGGCCACCGCAGCAAACCCCCGCCCGCGCAACACTTGGCTCACCTGTGCGCAGTCAATCTTCGTGTTGCAGAACACCAAATTGAGCTTACCGCCCCAATGACGAAGCGCATCAGCCAACACATCTGCCCGATCGGTACTGTCACGTTGCGACGGTGCGTGACACCATCGTTCTTTTATCAGAGGCGCTCTTTCAGTCGTAGTCACATCAATACGAACCGCATTCGGGCTCAGGGCTTTAACCACCCTAGCAACCTCATCAGGGAATGTTGCCGAAAAAAGCAGGTTCTGCCGCGGCGTAGGAAGGTATTCAAAAATCGCGTCGATTTCGTCCTCAAAGCCCATGTCTAGCATGCGATCAGCTTCGTCGAGCACCAAGGTGGTGAGTCCATGCAGGTGCAAAGTACCTTTCCGCAGATGCTTCAACACGCGACCCGGGGTGCCAACAACGACATGCGCACTATGCTGCAGTGAGCCGATTTGCGGCCCTATGGCGACCCCGCCACACAGCGTAATCACCTTGGTATTTGCCAAGTGCTTGGCCAGCTCACGAAAGCTCTCGGCCACTTGATCAGCTAACTCACGGGTTGGGCATAGCACTAACGACTGCACATGAAACTGCGTATTGACCAGACGCTGCAAACAGCCCAAAGCAAAGGCGGCCGTTTTACCACTGCCCGTGCTGGCCTGAGCAACGACGTCGTTGCCAGCCAGTACATGAGGTAAAGCAGCCGCCTGCACTGGCGTCGTCTGAACAAAGTTCAGTTGACTCAGACGGCTGAACAATTCGCTGCGCAGGCCTAACCATTCGAAAGACTTAGCAGAATCGAGAGGCTTAGAAGGATTAAGAGAATCGTGTTCACTCATCGCTGAAGTTTAACGCTTTTGGACTCATCGAGTGTGGGTTACCAAAAATTCTTCCGCGGCGGCGAAGATAAGCTCGCGTCGTTCAGGCTTGAGCCGGTCAAGCGCTCGAGGCATCAGTGCTAAGCGCGGGTTAGAAACAAAAAAGTCGCGGTTTTTGTGGATAAAGCGCCAATATAATCCGTCCATCACATCGCACCACGGGCCCTTTTTGTAGTCGCTCATCTTGAGCAAATAGTTCGAGCCACAAATGTAGGGTTTGGTGGCAAAGATGCCACCATCGCTGAAGATACCCATGCCGTAGACGTTGGGGCCCATCACCCACGAGGCAGAGTCAACGTACATTTCCATAAACCAACGATGAACCGCCCTCGGCTCAATCTCGCAGAGGGTCATCAAATTAGCTACCACCATCAGTCTCGGAATATGGTGCGACCAACCCGATTGCTGAACCTCGACTATCGCAATATCCAGTGGCTCGATTCCCGTTGCACCCGTATACCACGCCGGAGTCAGCTGCCGTTGATGCTGCCAGAAGTTGGTTTTGTGCTGAGCAGCGCTGTAATGCTGGTAAACGCCGCGCACAAACTCCCGCCAACCAATAATCTGACGGATAAATCCTTCAACGCTCTGCATGGGTATCTGTCGAGACTTCGCTGCTCTCACTGTCTGCTCAACAATCTCATCCGGGGTAATCAGCCCGAGATTTAGTACCGGACTGAGAACGCTATGAAAGAGGGCTTTTGAGCGCAGACTGATGGCATCTTCATAGGGCCCAAATTGCTGCAAACGCTGATCTAGAAAGTCGTTCAACCAAGCAAGTGCATCATTTCGTGTCACCGGCCACGCAAAGCCTTCAACACTGCCCGGATGGTCAGCAAACTCCGAGCGGACTAATGTCGAGACCTCCTCGACGACAGATGAATGATTAACCCCCGGTAGCTCCGGGGGCTCTACCTGTTTGGGCAGCTTTTTGCGATTATCCTCGTCAAAGCTCCAACGACCGCCATCAGGTTGGCCCTCATTATCGACAAGAATCCCGAGACGCTGACGCTGAAACTTATAAAAAGATGCCATTTGAGGCTTTGTTCGACCACTCAAAAATTCGGCAAAAGCCTCGCGAGTGCAAAGAAACATCGGTGAGACCAGCACCCGTTGCGACACATCCAGTCGGCCAACGAGGTCGGACAAGCCTCGCTGCATGGCCTTACCTTCCACCTCTACATGCACTAATTCAGAAATTGCCTGGGCCTCAATAATGGATTGAAGCTGCTGTAGGAAAGTGTCACTGGTCGCAGCACTCGAATCACCCGCAGTGATCGCCTGATAGTGCACTTCGATACCCTCGTTCCGCAGGACTTCGGCGTAGCTGCGCATGGCTGCCAAGATCAGCAGCAGCTTTTGCTGGTGGTACGCAAAATGCTGACACAAAAACCGATCCTCGATCATGACGACGCAGTCGGGTTGCACGGCCCGAACATGGTGCAATGGAAAAAGCTGATTACCCAAAACCAACAAAGCAGCGGTGCCGGCCATCATGTTTGTCCTTGTATTGTTTGCCGCTGAGGGCTTTGACAGGTGTTGCACAGATAAATGCGCCGACCGCTGACTTCTATTCGTTCGACGGTCTCCCCGCAGTGATAACAGCCTTCGTTTTGTCGATCAAAAATCAGAAACCGATACCGCCTGCGCGATAAACCCATGGCCTGTAGTTGTTTAACCCGAGCGGCTGTATTAGTGACCCCTGAGGTTGCATAGGCCTGACGCGTGAGTTCCAGCGTGTTTCTAGCCAGCGTACCCAACTGACGCCTAGATAAATCTTTCGGACGATCAAACGGGTTGACCTTGGCGTTGAACAAAATCTCCGAGCGCAGGTAATTGCCAATACCGGCGACAAATCCTTGATCCAGATACAGCGCTGCGAGCGATCGCCCGGCGAACTTGGAATCTTGCAACCGCTGCAGAATATCCCGCCACATGACGCGCTCATCGAGGGCATCGGGCCCTAGCCTAGCGAGATATTTCTGTTGCGACAGCGTCTGCTCGGTATGCACCTCGATATCAGACGCACTATACAAAAGAGCGCTATGT
>CAJWZG010000194.1 GCA_913049565.1 uncultured Gammaproteobacteria bacterium | reverse complement strand
CCGATTGCGGCAACGCCCCGCGCCTTTAGCCAAGGGCCAACGGACGCGTGCAGGCCTGCTGTTGCTGCCAGCGCATCATACTCCGCAGCTGCCTTGGCCAGCGCCCAGCGGCCAACGCGCAGCAGTAAAATGTCGCCAGAACCAATCACCGTTCCTGTGTGTTGCTCCCAAGCCTCCAAATGCTCTTCGGTAATCACTGCGCCGGGCTCAATGTAGTCCACACCGTATAAACGAGGCAGATCAACCAGCACCGCACGGCCGAAAACACCGTGCTGGGCAATATGCTCGACGCCGACATGAGTGAAGCCGTCTGTCTTGGGCGCGAAATCAAAACCGTTGTACAGCTTACCTCGCCAACCAAAGTGCGCAACCCCATCCATATGCGAGTGGATGCCTCCGTGATAGTTGATGTTGAAAACATCGCCCGCAGCTGATTCACCGCCATCAAATTCTGGCGGTAAGTCAAAAACGAAAGTCGTATGGCCCAAAGGTTCAATGAAATTGCCTGAAGCCGATTTACTCATTGGGTTAGCTAGGCTGATGCTTTCACCGGTTTTTACCAACGCTGCAGCGGAGACACGTGTCTCAGCCGTAATCAGGTTGAGTGCCCCCAACTCATCTTGATCGCCAAATTCACCCCAGCGTTTTGAGGCGTCGAACAGGCGCTGAAAGTCGACTAGTGATATTGACTCGATGTTCGTTGTCAGCGTCGGCAGTGGTTTCTTTGCCAAGGCATTTGCTCCATAGAGGCTGAGCACGGCAATGATGATTGCATTGAATACTGTCGTTCTTGTTTTCATATCGCGCCTCGAGAAGTCTGCTTGTCGTCAACCAAATGTTCGCAGGGAATAAAATGTGGGTAAAGGCGAAGTTAGGTTTGGGTAGCAGCCAGTTCAGGAATGCGCTCAGTGATTTGTGATGCACTAGGCAGTGCTGATTGGGCCCCTGTTTGCAGACACGCCAGGCCGCCGGCAACACAGCCCCACACGATAGCCTGATCAAGGGTTTTTGCGCTGGCTAATGCGGCAGAAAAAGCTCCTGCAAATGCATCTCCCGCACCCACGGTATCAATTGGCTTAATCGGCAGTGCGGGCACAGAGATCTGCTGATCGCCGTCGATAGCGAGACAGCCTCTTGCACCCAGAGTCACGATGATACGAGCCTTGCTCTTACCGGCTGCGTAACGGGCTTGTGTGGCAGTGTCGGTCGCAGGGTCACCGCCTAGGTATGAAACGAGCTGGGTTAACTCCACTTCGTTAACAATGAGATAGTCGATCTGTTGCAGCAGATCTAGCTCGATAGGCTGCATCGGCGCGAGGTTCCAAATAATGCTTGCCTTCGCCTTGGCAGCTATCCGCACGGCGGTCGCCATTACGCTGAGGGGCAGCTCCATCTGCATCAGTAAAAGGCTACCCGGCTGCAGTATTTCGCAGGTTAACTGCTCAGCGCTCACGTCATAGTTCGCTCCGGAATGCACAACAATGGCGTTTTCACCGTGGTTATCCACATTAATGGCAGCGGTGCCCGTGGATCGGGTGCTAGTTTTCACGCGTTGAGTATCGACGCCAGCAGCCTGCAACCCGGTCAGTACAATATCGCGAAGACCGTCTTCACCAACCGCACCCACCATACGTACCTCGGCGCCTGCCTTGGCTGCGGCAAGGGCCTGATTGCCCCCCTTTCCCCCGGGTAACATAACCATGTCGGTCGCCAATACTGTTTCCCCCGGAGTGGGTAGGTGCGCGACCTGAAAGACATAGTCCACGTTCAAAGAGCCAAAAACCGTTATCATGATTCCTCCCGACGGGTAGCCTTTGCTCACCGGGCCGTAGTGGTGGCTAAGTGGGCTAGTGTACTACTCGAAAGGGGCAATGGGCGTAGCCGTAGTACTAGTCGAGATGCTGCGCAGGAGAGTAAGTTCAGACCGATGCGAGCGTAAGCAAAATGCTTGCAACGAAACGTCGAGGCACGCTATGTCCGAAGAAACCAAAGACACAAGAAATTTTGAAGCCGTCTCTAATGCTGAGGTCAAAGCGCGCTGGAAGATTGATGCAAACACAGAGCCCAACGACCTAGCTCTGGCAGACCTCAACCCGGGTAACGGAGACTGGTTTGAGCAAAATAAAGAGCTGCAGCTTTTTGATCGACTGCGGCGTGAGTCGCCAGTGCACCTGAGCGAAGAAAGCCAATTCGGTCGTTACTGGTCGGTTGCCCGATTCGATGATGTGAAGTACGTCGATACTCACCAACAACTGTTTTCATCCGACATCATGAACGGGGGTATCCGTCTAGGTGGTAGACCCCTCGATGAGCCACCGCCAGATCTGTTTCACTTGCCTATGTTCATTATGCAAGACCAGCCAGTACACGATCAGCAGCGAAAAACGGTTGCGCCAATGTTCACGCCTACACGACTCGCGGCCATGGGCGATTTGATTCGCCAGCGCGCGGGCGCGATCTTGGACATCTTGCCTCGGGGCGAAACGTTTAACTGGGTACAAGAAGTGTCGGTGGAACTCACTGGGCAGATGCTCGCCACGCTGTTTGATGTTCCCCAAGAGGATCGACACAAATTGATTCACTGGTCGGATACGGTCGAGCGTATTGGCGACCCCGACTATTTCGACAACCCTGCTGATGGCTTCGCCGAGATCTGGAAGTGTTTCGAGTATTTCAGTGGGTTTTGGCAGGACCGCCAAGCCGCGGGTACGCCGGGTGAAGATTTGATTTCATTTCTTGCCCATGGCGAAGCAACCAAAAATATGGCCCCCAATGAATTTCTCGGCAACGTGTTGTTGCTGATAGTGGGAGGCAACGATACCACGCGAAACTCCATTACCGCTGGGGTTCAAGCGTTGAACGAGTTTCCAGAAGAGTATGACAAGCTTAGGGCTGATTCTGGATTGATTCCGAACATGGTTTCCGAAATCGTGCGCTGGCAGAGCCCGGTAGCACATATGTGTCGAACTGCCATGGAGGATGTAGAGCTTGGCGGGAAAAGCATTCGCAAGAATGACAAGCTGGCGATTTGGTACTTGTCAGGTAACCGCGATGGCCAACACTTCAGTGATCCTGATCGGTTGCTGATCGACCGACCCAACGTGCGGCAGCATTTGTCGTTCGGCTACGGTATCCACCGCTGTCTCGGTAACCGACTGGCAGAGATGCAGCTAAAAATCCTGTGGGAAGAAATCATGGCGCGATTCGATCATATTGAAGTAGACGGCGAACCGAGTTACCTCAACTCGAGCTTTATCCGCGGGATCACCGACCTGCCAGTGCGTGTCCACGACCGCTAGCTGGACGTTGTCGTTGAAGCGAACGCTACACTGTATTCAATAATCCCTGACCGAGGCTAAGGTATTAGTCTCCTTCGTCAGGGTAGCCAAGCTCAAGCAGATGAATGCCGGTTGAGATGATTTCGATATAGCCCCACGCCATAATAGCGGTGCGATCGACGTGGGTTTGCTCGCTAAGCCAGTTTGCGCGTTGAGAAAAAATCTGTGCGGGTGCTTGAACATAACTTTTAATCCAGTTCCATAGCAAAATGCCCAAATCGTATGAGGCTTCAAACAGCAAGCCATCGGGATCGACCAGTTTGTAAGCGCCTTTATCACCCGCTGGCACAGCTAGGGTGTTGTCCTCGTGCGCGTCATCATGCACGACGTCAAATTCTTCTTCGCGCCAATTTACACGTCGACGCTCGATCAGCTCCAATCCTTTATTCACGCAAGCCTTATCTATAGCTTTGCCAATGTGCGCGGGAGTTTGCCGCAGGTGATTCTCCAGCCAGTCTGCCTTGCTGCCACCATAAACCAGACCGAGTCGGTCGCTTGAGGCGTGCCAACTACGCGTTAACACATTGGCAATAATCTGCAGTTGATCCTCGGTGCTGAGACCGCTGTTGGCGATGGGGGCACCCAACAGCTCCAGCACTAAGGTGTGATTGGTTTCATCCGACTCGAATAGGGGAGCGTAGCCAAGGCCATTTTCTGCTTTGAGCGCGGCTATCTCGGCCGTGAAATCCATATCATTGGGCAGTAAAACTTTGAGCACCCGATCAAGCCCGTCTGATGTTTTCGCGACGGCGAGATAGCTCTCAGAGCCGCCGTTCAGAGTTCGCACGAAACTCAACTGCATCTCTTCTAATGCACTCTCAACAACACCGGGAAGGGCTTCTATCCAAGTGTTGCCAGCACCGCCAAATAACTCGGCACGTTTTGTTGTAATGGATTAGATATCCATTTTCATGAATAAGCCGAATCCTTGCCGTTATGGCCGGTATGAATGCGAATGCCGCGGGCCTAGAATAATGCGCAACACGAAGAAAAAGTATAGGAGCGGGAATGCTGAATTATCAAATGCACGGGGATGTGGCGATTATGACCATGGATGATGGTAAGGCTAATGCAGTCAGCCATGCGTACATCGATGCCATGAACCAGGGTCTGAGAAAAGCCGAGGGCGAAGCCAAGGCCTTGGTACTGCAAGGTCGCTCTGGCGTGTTCAGTGCTGGTTTTGACCTAAAAGAAATCGGCAAAGGCCCTGCCCAAAGTAAGGTCCTCGTCGATAAGGGTGCCAAAATGCTGCTTCGGCTGTTTTCATATCCATTACCCGTAGTTGCAGCAAGTGCCGGGCATGCGATTGCTGCCGGGGCGCTAGTATTGCTGGCGTCTGATACCCGTATTGGCGTTGCTGGCGATGCGAAATATGGCCTAAACGAAACCGCGATAGGCATGTCGCTACCGCCTTTTGGACTACAGATAGGCTTGTGCCGCTTGTCGAAGCGCTATCACACAGAAGCGATGATTCAGGCGACCTTGTACGACGCAGATAGGGCAAAAGAGGCTGGTTTTCTCGACCAGGTCGTTGACGCAGCTAGGCTCGAAGAGTCGGCGCTGGATGCGGCGACCCAGCTGGCACAATTGCCGACAAAGGCATATCAGACCATGAAGCTAGACGTACGCAAGCAGTACATCGACATCATTGCCGCAAGTTTAGCCTGAGGTCGCAGGCTTAGAGAAAAGAGTGAGAATAATCTGGGAGTTAGTGCGCTTTGCGAGCCTTTAACGCACCCAGAGAGCACTTGATGTAGTTACTGCCTTGGCAGTAGAATGCGCGCCCGGAAAGAGGCGGTTGAAACTGGCTCGGAAGGAAGCCTTGGGCAGGCGCTAACTGCTCACTCAGGTCAATTGCGCGTTGATTGAACATTAGTAACGCGCATGAGGCCAATACTGGAGAAGATTGG
>CAJWZG010000193.1 GCA_913049565.1 uncultured Gammaproteobacteria bacterium | reverse complement strand
TGAAAATAGGATACTAGACATGTCGCAAACAGATTCAGATTACGAATTTTATGTCGGCCCAGCCACGCATTTGGAAGGCGCCTCTTTGGCCATCGACGGCACAGCCAGAATTGACGGAAAGATTGTCGGCAAGGTAGCGGTAAAGCACTTAATTGTTGGCCCTTCTGGCGTCGTAGTTGGGGATATCTCCGGCGAAACTGCTGAGGTAGAGGGTACCGTTGAGGACAGCCTACAACTTTCTGGCAAGCTTACTGTTTGTGCCTCTGGTCGCATTCGCGGCAACATCAAATACGGGTCTATTGAGTGTATGGAGGGTGCAAAGCTGGTCGGTGAGATATCTACGGACTGGGAGGGCGAGTTAAGCGCTGCTCCTGTCGTTTCTGATCGGTTGGAAGCATTTACCGCAGCCGTTGCTGACGATGGCGATAAGGGCTTTGCCGGTGAAGGTGAAAACGAATAATTTGCGAGCTTTTTACGAGCAGTAGATGAACCCGATGGGTCCCCATGAAAACGGCCAGCCTTTGCTGGCCAAGCCTCGTTCCGTGGTGTTTGCCAATTCTAAAGGCGGTGTTGGTAAAAGCACGCTAGCGCTTATGGCAAGCTTAGGACTGGCGACCCTGCACCCAAATTCTCGTGTGGAACTGATCGATCTGGATGTACAAAAGACAAGTAGCGAATCGCTGCGCCGTTTTGAAAACAGTCGCTTCAGCGTATTGGAAAATGAGGACTTCTTTCTCAGTTCAGGTTCACCAAATAACGGCAATCTCATTAATCATATGGGTTCGGATTTTCCCTACAGCAAAAGCCAGAAGTACATTATTTTCGACAGCCCGGCGGGCAACGAACCGCTACGCAGTACGTTCTTGAGCCACTGCGACGCGATTTTCGTACCCACATCGGTCGGCGATGCGGACATTTTTGCCACGCTGAAGTATCTCGATGAACTGCGCGACTTGTTCTCGCGGCAAAAGAACAACCTCGATGAAGCACCACCACCCATCATCCTGCTGCCCAACATGGTAGACAGTCGGGACGAGTTCAACGAGCTGCGGAACAACTTTAGTTCGCACTCGGTCTACTTTGGCAAACCCCTCTACTACGCGCCTATTTTCCGTCGGGCTTTTAGAAGCGATGAAAACGATACCAGCGTGGCAACCTTACTCAGGCAAGCAAAACCCTATATCGGCTGGCTGACCAAGCTCATCAGACGAGCCGAAGAACTCCCCAAAGCGCCTGGCAAGCTGTTCCAGCTATAAGTTACCGTTAAATCTGACAGCGCTTCAACTGTCGCTTGTAGATTGCCGCTTGCCTCGCTGCCTTCTTTGCGTAGCCTTTAATCGTTGACGATCTCTTCCATGTACCTCGCGCATATCCGCTATGACCACTGTAGTACGCCAAATACAGGTTATAAGCATCGCTCTTTGACAGCTTTAGCCGACGATTGCTGGTGTGGTTATACCAGCCAATAAAGTCGAGGGCATCGCCCATGTCATCGCGCTGGACGAAACGCCGACCTGTCGCCTTCTTATAATCTGACCAAGCCTCATCCGTGGCTTGAGCATAACCAAAAGCCGACGACGGCCTCGCCATAGGAACGATGCCTAACAGTTTTTTCCGCTCTGGCTTTGCCTTGGCACGAAAAGTCGACTCTCGATGAATAAAGGCAAAACCCACATGAGCGGGCAAGCCCCATCGTTTACGCGCCTTGCGGGCGTCTTTCTTCCACCCTTTCTCGTCTGCGAGTATGCGGCATAGATTATTTGGATCCGCTGGGGGGCCTGAGGCACAACCCGAAAAAACAAGCGCCGCAAGGATTACAAACATCAATCGCATCATAATTCGACTCCTGTGCTGTGACGGGCAAAAAGACTCAGTAAGTCCTGCTCGGACAAAACCTCAACACCCAGGTCTTGGGCCTTTGCTAACTTGCTCCCCGCGCCCGGACCAGCTAGGACTATCGATGTTTTTGCGGAAACGGAACTCGCCACCTTGGCACCAAGATCATTCAGTCGCTGCTTCGCTTCGTTTCGGTTCAGCGTTTCTAACGTTCCAGTCAACACCCAAATTTGTCCGTGAAAAGGGAGCACCCGAGTGTCGTCAACGCTTATGAGAGGCCATTGAATGCCGGCCTCCTGCAGGGCTTTCACTAGCGCTTGATGGGCCGCTGAGGCAAAAAATTCAACAATCGACTGCGCGACGATAGGCCCAACATCGGCAACTTCTTCCAGCTCAGTCCCGCCCGCATCCAGCAGTGGCCCGATGTCACCAAAATGCTTGGCGAGAGCCGCCGCTGTCGCTTCACCCACTTCGCGAATGCCTAGCGAGTAGATGAAACGAGGTAACGTTGTTTGCTTCGCCGCCTGCAATGCGTTCAACAAATTATCAGCCGACTTCTCGCCCATGCGCTCAAGGGTTATAAGTTTTTCTTGTGTTAGCGCGAACAGATCTGCTGCATTGCTCACCAGACCCTGATCGACAAGTTGATCGATCAACTTGTCGCCCAATCCGTCTACATCAAAAGCCAGCCGGGAGACAAAGTGCTTTAGCCCCTCTTTGCGCTGTGCAGGACATTCGTCTCTCGGTGCGCTGCATCGGGCCACCACTTCATCGTCTCTTTGTTGTATCTTGCTGCCGCAAGACGGGCACCCGTTGGGCAACATAACGGCCACGGCATCTGCTGGGCGTTGGCTCGCTATAACCGCGGCAACCTGCGGAATCACATCGCCAGCACGCCGAACCATAACTCGATCTCCAACATGTAAATCCAGACGCGCGATTTCATCCATGTTATGCAAAGTGGCGTTCGTTACTGTGACCCCGCCAACAAAGGTGGGCTGTAGCCGCGCAACCGGGGTGATAGCTCCTGTTCGGCCAACCTGAAAATCCACCTGTTCAACTACCGATGTCGCCTCCTGAGCTGCAAACTTATAGGCAATTGCCCAACGTGGCTTCCGTGTGACCGCTCCTAAGGCCTCTTGCTGTTCTAGGTTGTTAACTTTGATCACGACACCATCAATTTCGTAACCTAGAACATCGCGGCGCTGCTCAAGACGATCAATATAATTAAGACATTCGGTTAAATCGTTTACGACCTCTAAGGCTGGATTTGTTCTTAGCCCCCAGTGTCCAAACGCGCTCAAGACTTCGTCTTGGGTAGTTGGTGCCCAATCACCTTCACGCACGCCGAGACTGTAACAAAACATGGTGAGTGGCCGACTGGCAGTAATTTTACTGTCTAGCTGTCGTAAACTCCCCGCGGCGCCATTACGCGGGTTAACCATCGGTTTGTCACCCTTCGCCAGGGCCGCAGCATTAAACTCGGCGAATTGATCCTCCGGCATATAAATCTCGCCCCGCACTTCAATCTTCACAGGTACATCGCCCTGAAGAGTAAGCGGAATCGACCTGATGGTGCGTACGTTGGTAAGAATGTTCTCACCTTCGCTGCCATCACCGCGGGTTGCTGCGAGCACCAGCTCCCCGTTCTCATAGTGTAGGGCAACCGCTACACCATCAATTTTTGGCTCGCAGGTGAACGTTATTGCCGCATCGCCCAAGCGATTGCGACAACGCTGCATCCACTGCTCCAGCTCATCACGCGTTGTCGCTTTGTCCAGTGACAACATCGGCAGTGCATGCTGCACTTTTTCAAAATGCTCCAAAGCCGGAGCTCCAACGCGCTGAGTAGGCGAATAAGCGGACTGCAAGCTTGGGTATTCGCGCTCGAGCTTCTGAAGCTCGTCGAATAGTGCGTCGTATTCGACGTCGGCGATTTCCGGTGCATCAAGCACGTGATAGCGATGCAAATGAAGGTTCAATTCCTCGCTTAACTGGGCAACACGTTCCACGACAGAACGAGGAGGTGCTTCTCCTAAGCTCATCAATCGTCGCTGGAAACCGTAAGCTGTTTACGAGCATAGTCGGCAATACGCTGTTTCATATGCTCTACCGTCTGGCCGGTTAGCGCACTCATGCTGTCATCTTTCACATCACCACCCATGGCTGCCGCCACAGTGCGTGCGGAAAGAATCATATCGTCTAGGGTCTCAAGGGCGTCTCCGGGCACAGGTAACTGCAGGAAAAACGTCAGGCCTGGAGTTTGCAATGCATCAAGATCAGAGAGATCAAAGGTGCCCGGTTCAACAGCATTGGCAACGCTAAAGAGCCGATCGTCGCCTCCTGCATCGAGGCGATGAAAAATGCCCATTTCTCCGTACTTGAGCCCCTGCCCTCTGAGCGCGGCTACCAACGCTTCGCCTCCAAAAGGCGCATCCTTTTTCGCCATAACGCCCAGAATGATGAGTTCCTCTAACTGTGGTTCTTGACGTCTGGATATCTGCTCACTGTTATCGCGGTCATCCTTAATCTGATCGCCTTGGTCCCAAGAGCTGGTTTTTACCGCTGACTCTTCTGCCTCCGTGCTATCGAACAGATCATCCATCGCAGGCGCTATTTCGGACTTCGTTTTTGTGACTGGCTGAGGCTGAATTCGATCCTGAGGCTGCACCAATAAAGCACCCCCCTGCTGCTGAATTGGTTCATCAATCGAAGACACCGGCTGTGTATCTTCTCGCTGCAAGGCCTCACCGATAACGCGAGCACCACCATTCGGCAGCTCAGACGAAAATTCTTCCTTAGATTGGTTGGTATCAGCGCTGCTGGCTTGAATATCCATGCGAATGTCGTTGAACCTGTCACGCCGCGCAACCCAAAGCCCGTGCGCGACGATCACTATGAAAAAGACACTACCCGCAACAATGATCAGATCTTTGATATCCAAGGAATACCCCGTAAAACTTGGTGTCTAAGCCAGAGCTACCGTTAGGCTATCGCCAGTGCAGCTGCTGCGTCTACGTCAACGGAAACCAGTCGCGAAACGCCCGGCTCATGCATGGTGACTCCCATAAGATAGTCTGCCATTTCCATCGTGATTTTATTATGAGTAATCACCAAAAACTGCACCGACTCCGACATTTCGCGAATCAGCGCCGAAAACCTGCTCACATTCATATCATCAAGGGGGGCATCCACCTCATCAAGCACGCGGCCTGGCGGGCCCGGGACCGCGGGGCCCAGTTCGTGCTGCTCGGCAGCGCGCCGGACCCCAAGGTCCAGGCGGAGTTCGACGGGCTGGCCAACGAGCTGCAGGGGGACATGGCGGCGTTCGTCTTTGTCGGCGCGCCCTCGGAGGACCGTCCTGAACAGATGAAGGAGTGGGTTCTGGACAACCTGGCAGGCGTAGTTGAGACCCGGACAGTCTCCCGCTTGGCAAGAACGCAGGCATGAG
>CAJWZG010000192.1 GCA_913049565.1 uncultured Gammaproteobacteria bacterium | reverse complement strand
CATTCGCGGCAGCAAGGCTGCCACTAATGCATTGTCAGGCTGCGAAGTCTGAATCCTGATCAAACGCGCTCGATGATAATCGCTGGGGCCATTCCGCCACCGGTGCACATGGTGATAAGGCCAGTGCTTAGGTCGCGTCGTTCAAGCTCATCGATCATCGTACCAATGAGAATAGATCCAGTTGCGGCGATCGGATGGCCCAGCGCCATAGCACCGCCGTTGACGTTTACTTTGGCGGGGTCCAGTGCAAGATCTCGAATGAACTTAGCGGCGACAACAGAGAACGCTTCGTTGATCTCGAACAGATCGATATTGTCAACGGTCATGCCAACACGAGCCAAAGCTTTCTTGGCCGCAGGAACCGGCTCGTTGAGCATCAAAGTGGGATCACCGCCGACTGTGGCCATCGAGATGATTCGCGCTCTAGGCTTCCAGCCCACTTTATGAGCGTAGTCTTTGCTGCTGAGAATCAGTGCTGCAGCGCCATCGACAACGCCAGAGCTGTTGCCCGCATGGTGTACATGGTTAATGGCGAGGTCAGGGTACTTGCGCGCCACCAACTGTTGGAAGGTTTCGCCAGTATCGTCGATGGGCGCATCCATGAATTGGGAAAATACCGATGGCAGAGCCGCTAAACTCTCTAGCGTCGTACCGGGCCGCGGAAATTCTTCGCGATCAAGAGCGACGCTACCGTCGTCATTAAAAACGGGCATAACACTGCGATCAAAATAACCATTAGCGATGGCATGTTGGGCGCGATTTTGCGATTCCACCGCCAGCGCATCCAGCTCTTCGCGGCTGAAGCCCTCAAGGGTGGCAATCATGTCCGCGCAGATCCCTTGGTGTGGTTGAGGATGAATGTCGCGCAAATGCAGATTGCCCCCATCCACCGTGCGATTGTTGTTCTCGGGAACACGCGTGGTGGTATACGACATCATCTCAACGCCGCCGGCGACGCACAGGTCATCCATGCCGCTCATGATGTTGGCTGCTGCGAGATTCACCGATGTGATACCAGAGCCGCAGAACCGATCCAATGTGACTGCTGATGCGGAGGTGTCCCAGCCTGCATCCAACGCCGCCATACGACCAACGCAAGAACCCTGCTTGCCGACCTGCGAGCTGCATCCAACGACGACATCGTCAATCTCGGATGTATTCAAATCGTTGCGCTGACCAATGCCCTCAAACACCTTTGCCAGCAGTCGGCTTGGATGAAACTCGGAAAGCGCGCCTTTGCCTGCTTTGCCAATACCTCGTGGGGTTCGAGCTGCGTCGATAATGTAAGCTTGGGTCATCATGTTCTCCGTTTGCTGCACCTTAACGTGTGCTTTATTAAAAGGTGTTTAGCGGCCTTTGAATTCCGCTTCGCGTTTTTCCATAAAGGATGCCATGCCTTCTTTGAAGTCTTCTGACTGAAACAAGGGCAGTAGCTGCAAAAATACGTGGTGCACATGATTGTCGAAATTTTCGTTCATCCCCATACGCATCATACGTTTTGAAGCCTGAACCGCCATTGGCGCTTGGGCTGCCACTCGCTTAGCCAGTTCTCTTGCCTGAGCCCCCACCTCGTTATTGTTGACGACATGGGACACCAGCCCCATTTCATCGCATTCAGTGGCGGTCAACGTCTTGCCAGTGAAGATAATCTCGCTGGCTTTTGCCCAGCCGATCAGACGAGGCAAAATCCAAGTACCGCCGGATTCCGGCACGATGCCACGCGCTGTAAATGCGGCCGCTAACTTAGCGGTGTCAGCCATGATCCGCATATCGCAGCCCAGCGCCATATCCATGCCATAGCCAGCAGCCGAACCGTTTAGCGCTGCGATGGTTGGTGTATCAATGTTGTGCAGTACAGTAGGCGGCGTATTGCGTAAATCCAACGTAGGGGATACCCGTTTTGTCCGGTCTGAAAGGCCGTCGGTGATATCGCTGCCGCGCAAATCCAGACCCGCACAGAAAAATTTGCCGGTGCCGGTAATCACAATGGCGCGAACCTCCTCGTCAGCATCAGCCTCAACGAGTAATTGTGTAAAACGGTTCAGCATGTCGCGGGAGATGGTGTTTTGCTGATCCGGGCGATTAAACGTAATGGTCGCGATATTGTCGGCGACCTCATAAAGCATGTCGTCGTTGAGCATGGGTTTGTTTGCATTGTCGCTCATGGCTTTTCCTTTGTTCACTGGGCCAATATTTCTGAACGGCTCACATTAGACGTAAGACGGTACTTCATTTCAGCCCTACTTGGCGGGTCTCTCAGGCATCTTCTCTTCACTGACCGCGTAGCCAGCCTCCACTGGTATGCAGAGATATTGGCCGTCGTCGCGCTTTTCGGTCCAGGGTAATACAGGGACGGGTGTAGTCGCTTGGGCGGCTTCGATCGCTTCATCGGGTGTCGACCAAGTGCCCAGTTTTTCAATATTTCGCAGAGTTGGGAAAATAATCGTGTACTTGCCGTTCTCGGCTCCGCTAATCGCATCAGCGGGGTCGATCCAAACAGAGTCAACGGATTCGTAGCCGTCATGCACAGCGATATGGTCCGCTGGCGGAATGGCCAGGTAAAAGTGTGTGTCGAATCGCTTCGGCATCATCGGAGGGGTAATCCAATGCGCGAAGTGTGTGAGCGCATCGCAAGCCAGCACCAGATTTTCGTTTGTCAGAAAGTCCTGTAGCGTAACTTCTCCCTTATTCATTGGTTCCCGATGATCCTGCAGCTGGGCAAGTCGTTCACCGCTGATGATATCGCTGCTGCCGGCTTCTCTTGCCAGCAAAATGCCACACTCCTCGAAGGCTTCTCGAATGGCGCTGACTTGGGCTGCACGCATATCTGTATCGCTTTTGGCACCTTGAAGATGCGGGATTAGTGCTTCGTCAAAGTCCTGGGGGTCTGCCTTGCCGCCGGGGAAAACTAGAGCGCCTGATGCGAAGTCGATCTGGTGGTGGCGCACCACCATAAAAACTTCCATGCTATTCGTACCGGGTCGAAGCAGCAAAATAGTCGCTGCAGGTTTAGGTGTCGCTGCTTTATCAGACATAGGGCATGACCTTTCTTTGGCTTATTCGTCAGTCTGTTCGCGGGGATAAGGGCGCCGAACAACAAACATCCTTATTGGATACCGCGTCGACCGATCGAGTGTCGATCAAATCCAGCGCAAGATGCTCCCCCAATAACTCCGTAATGTTCGCTTATGCGAGGCCCTATGGCAAACTATCGGCTTCTCTCAGCTCGGGCGGAAAGAGACTCAACATGTCAGTTTTGATTACCTTGCTCGTTGTCGGTTTGGTTGCTCTATATCTTCGCAGCAATTCCAAAGCCCGTTCTCAGTGGCTACAAAACCTTTCGCTGCCCGGTCAATGGATATCACAGCGAGATGGAGGCTCTTTGCGCTTGTCTGGAGGATTGAGTGGCGGTGAGTTTCAGCTGAGCAACACCAATGGCAATGATAGCGGCCAATGGAATTACCGTGGCTCAACCTTCACGCTACACGGGCAGAAGACGCAAATTTTTACCGTTCAGATGTTTCAACCCGGCGTGATCAGCCTGATACGACAAGACGGTACCGCTGAGCTATTTCATAAACAGTCAACAAATGTGGTGGCCCTTGCAAAAAAATAGCGACGAAATTTTAGCCGCCAGTAATCGCACCGTTTGGGGCGAGGTTGCTGACCGTCTTTTGACAGTTCTGCCAAGCCGCGGAGGGGTTGATTGGGCACAGTGCACGGCAGGGTATTGGCAGCGCGGTCGCTGGATGTCATCGATTGTTGGCTATCGGGAGACCCATGCGGTTGAGCTAGACGACCTGCTGCATGTTGAGGCCCAAAAAGCAGCGCTGCTGATGAATACGCGCCAACTGATGGCAGGCCTTCCCGCAAACAATGCGCTACTTTGGGGCGCTCGGGGCACAGGCAAATCGTCGCTTGTTCATGGCGTGCTATCGCGCCTGGCCGTCGACGGCCTTCGTTTGGTGGAGGTAGGCAAAGAGTCTCTGGCCGATCTTGCGCAAGTCATAGAGCAGCTAGCGGATAAGCCCTACCGCTTCATCATTTTTTGCGATGACTTGTCGTTTGAGGACGACGACGCCTCTTATAAGGGGCTCAAAAGCGTTTTGGAAGGCACCGTGCTTGCTCGGGCTCAAAACGTCCTCATCTATGCCACTTCTAACCGTCGTCACCTGCTCGCCGAAAAAGCCTCAGATAATGCGGCCAGCAAGCTAGTGGACGGTGAACTGCATCACGGCGAGGCGGTTGAAGAGAAGATCTCTCTGTCGGATCGCTTTGGTCTGTGGCTGTCATTTTACCCAGTGCGGCAGCAGGAGTATCTGGATATGGTGCACAGGTCAATTGAGAGATTGTTATCCCAGAATGCCTCTTCGCAACAAATAGCAAAAAAATGCTCGCCGGACAGCTATCGCTCAGATGCGCTTCGATATGCGTTAGCCCGCGGAGTGCGAAATGGGCGCAGTGCTGAACACTTTGCGCGGCATTGGGTTGGTCATCTGTTACTGCGCGCCCGATAACGATAAACGGATTCATCAGCAGCTTTGTGCAGGTGGCATTGAATTAACAGCCCGAAGCGAACATGCAGAGATGAATTTCTAGTACGAACCTAAAAGTTAAACGCTAATGTTTAGCCCTAGAGTCAAATCTCAAGTTGAAGAAGAAAAGAGCAAGGCCTGATATGAAACAATTACCCTGCCTATTGATTGCCTTGTTCTGGTGCGCTCATGGGATAGCGGACACTCTCGTGATGAAAAATGGGGATCGGCTGACAGGACGACTGGATACCATTACTGCCGCCCAGGTGATTTTCGAGACTCGATACGCGGGCCGAATTTGGGTTGATATTGGTCAAATACTGTCACTCGAAACAGACGAGGCATATACGGTGCGCTCTGGGAGTAATGTGAGCGAGGGGTTTTTCTCACTTGTGCAGGGTGAGCAACAACTGCTGAACCGTGAAGGCCGCCAGCCCCTGGTTCTGCAAAGTGTCCGCTCGGCCACCCAACCTCGAAATCGTTTTACCCGATTCAGCGCAGACTGGGGGCTGCGTTTAGACCTTGCTTTATCACTGGCGGATGGCAACTCATCCACAGAGGCTTCGAACTTTTTGTTGGAGGCAGATTACCAAGACGAGTTGAACGCCCATGTGCTCACGGCTTTGTTGGCTCGGGAAGAAGGCGAGGGCGCCTTGACGAAAGATCAACTGGATGTTGACTACGGTTACAAGCGTTTCGTCTCTGAGCGATGGTTTGGTGCCGCTCATGCTGAGTATTTTCAAGACACGTTAAAAGAGATTGATTCTCGTATCACGG
>CAJWZG010000191.1 GCA_913049565.1 uncultured Gammaproteobacteria bacterium | reverse complement strand
CAAAACCCGCGTACCAATGAAAAGCCGAATGCCGCTGGGCGAACGAACTGATTGATATCGTGCGCATATTGTCTCTGTTGGGTCTGAAAGGCGAGCCTCCGTTGGACAGCTGAGTGGGAAAGCTATCCAGCTGCAAACGCGACCAAAATTCTCTATTTGCCCCATCTATTACTGGGTCGGCATCAGTGCCGCCATGATTCACCACCCCGTTGTGAATACCAAATCGGCCCGTTAGCAGCGCGGTTCTGCTGGGCAGACAGGGCACATCGGATGCATGGACATTCTCGAACACTCCTGCAGTCTTCGCAAAGGCGTCAATGTTCGGACTGGTTTGCCGGTGATAGCCATAGCAGCCCAAGTGGTCTGGCCGAAGCGTGTCGATATCGATGTATAAAATTCGCATGACAATCGATCGCCAACTATAGCGTGTTCAATGCCCCCCTAAATTCGTTGATACCCAGATCCTCACGAGCTTCAACGGTTGCCAATTTCATAGAGTCATCAAGAGGTATGCCTGTCGCATCTGCCGTACGCACCAAACCGTTGAAAATGCCAACGATACTGGCGGCCTCAGCAAAGCCATCGGCGCCAAGGCGCTCTAACAGCGCTTCTCGCACTTCGTCGACATTATCCGCGCCCCAAGTCACTGCTTCGGCAAAGGCCACCAACTCGGCACCATGATCTACCGTTTCAGCTCCCTCTCCGCCCATGGTCGCATTTGTATCGATGCTCAAGTCTACTGCCTTGCTGCTTTCACGAAGCAACATCACGTGGGCGCTGGTTCAGTAAAAACACTCGTTAATTGACGAGACTCGAGCCGCCAACAACTCCGCTTGCGGCCGCGACAGCGGACCATCCCACACCATGTCGTTGAAACCACCGCCGTTACCCCCGTACATACTCCGCACATTGTTCATAAAGAGTTGATTAGCGGATGGGACTAGGCTCAGAGCTCTTGAAACGTTTGGGCCCTCCCAGGGGTCGACCATGGGCAGATAGCCACCAATATCACTCGCACCTTCTGCTTGCGCTGCATGGCAGGAGCCACCGTCTGGCTCAGGCAGCGGTTCATGGGTGCGACCGAGTGCCTCACAGAAGGCATCAATTGCCGACACCGCAGCCACAATAGAAACCAACTCTGCGTAGGCCCCGGCACCCAAGGAAGCGACCTGCTGGCTAGCCCAGACCCGGTCAATTTTTCCCGCGTCGGCGGCTATTTTCCTAGTAGCGTCTAACGCCAGAGCCTTTAGTTGAGAGGCCGGATAGGTGCGGTTAAATGCCAGTTCGTTGCGCTGCGTTCGCGCTACCCTCGCCTGCATGGCTATTTCGATGCGTTCAACATCTGACCAAAAAGCACCGGCCTGCGCGAGCGCATCCCAAGTCTGCCGATGCGCATCGGCAATATCGCCACGGACATCTATGTTGTCGTAAACAAAGGAAAGTGTATTCATGGGTATTGCCTATATCTTTTACCTACAGGTATTTATTCGTTTTTATTGTTTGGCGCTGAACTTTGCCGGCCGCACGCTATCATCAATTCTTTCCTACTATATAGCTGTAGATTTGCCTCAGGTACACCGTTTTTTGCTGGAATTCACGCCAATCTAAGAACATCAATACAGGTCATTGCGAGGCCCCCAAACTATCGAAAAGCAGCTTGGGTTCGGCTAGTCTGTCTCGCTGTTCAAATCAATCGCGAGGGAACAAACCATGCTCCGACTGCGTCAAATTGCATTAGTAACATCTGAGCTTCGCCCGGTTGAGCGCGATATCTGCGATCAATTAGGTCTAGAGATGTGCTACCGAGATCCGGGTCTTTCACACTTTGGTCTCAGACACGGCCTCTACGCGATTGGCGATCAACTGCTTGAGGTTGTCGCACCCAAGCAACCCAGCACGACAGCCGGCCGATTCCTTGATCGCCGAGGTGGTGATGGCGGCTACATGGTACTTTTGCAAACCGACAACCTCAATCAGCACAGAAGCCGAGTTCAAGCGCAAGGCATGCGTATTGTCCACGACGGAGGGCTCAATCAAAAGAATGCGGCCATTCATGGTATTCATTTGCACCCCAAGGATGTGGGCGGCGCCATTTTATCGCTAGATCAAGCAGACCCGCCTGAAAGCTGGCTGTGGGCTGGCCAAGACTGGCAATATCACTCTCTTGATGGGGTCGTATCAGAGATTGTCGCTATTGATATTCAAGCGGATGATCCTGATCGTTTGGCCCAGCGTTGGGCTAAGGCCATCGATCGACCAGCACAAAACGGCGCGATTGAGTTAGATGATGCCCAGATTCGTTTTGTGCAGGCGACTGACGGTCGCGGTGACGGTCTCATTGCAGCAGACCTGCGCGCTTCTGACCGAAACCGCGCAGGCGAGGCGCTAGAAATCTGCGGTTTTACCTTCCGATTGATTTAACCCGATCAGCCCAACGTTGAAGGTCTAACCTTGCGCAGGCCCCTCGATGTGAAACAGCTTGTTGTAAATCGACCAACGATTATCCAATCTGACAAACGACAGGGTGTCTAGATAGCGATTGCCAATGTAATCGTCTCTGACACGAGCCACTGCAGTATCGCCATGCACGTCTAGCGATAACACCTCCAAGTAAGGCGTTCCACCCGCTTCGCTAGCTGCCGGTTGAGCACTGACAAATGACGCAAAGTCGGTAACGGTCATTTGGACGAAGCCCTCAGGTGTATCACCGGTAATACGCGCATTGGCGTGAAAGGCCTCGTGTACTTTCTCGGCATCCGACTCAAACATCGAGTCAAAGTAGGTCTGTATGGTTTCTCTGATCTGCATCTGTGCTGTGTTAGACATCTTTCTTTATCCATCTTTTTCAGTGCTTATAGCCTCATTTGCCCAGCTTGGACAGCTTGTCTTTGATTGTGGATACTAGAATCGGTTTTACGTCGGGAGAGAGAACATGATCGCTTATGAATCAGCTAATGAGCTCGCGCAGCGCATTCGCAACAAAGAAATCAGTTCGAGAGAACTCACCGAACTCTATATCCATCGCATCGAGCGATATGACGATCAGATTAATGCGGTCGTCGTGCGTACATTTGAAGCTGCAAGAGCAGCGGCCGATCGCGCTGACTCCTTGCTCGCGAAGGGTGAATCTATAGGGCCGCTACACGGTGTTCCGATGAGCATCAAAGAGTCTTATATCATCGAAGGGACCCCGGCAACCTGGGGCATTGAGGCCTTTAAAAACAATATCGCAAGCACCGACGGACTCGCCGTGCAACGCTTCAAAGCCGCGGGCGCGCATTTTTTAGGCAAAACCAACGTGCCGGTAGACCTTGCGGACTTTCAAAGCTACAACCCCATCTACGGGGTAACCGGAAACCCGTTCGATACCGCACGCACTCCCGGCGGCTCATCAGGTGGCAGTGCAGCGGCTTTAGCCGCTGGCTTTACGGCACTAGAGGCAGGCTCTGACATCGGCGGCTCTATTCGCAATCCAGCACATTTTTGTGGCGTTTACGGCCATAAACCCACCTATGGCATCGTACCGCTACAAGGGCACGAGCTAGTAGCCGGTCAGCCAGACGCCGACCTCGCCGTTTGCGGACCACTGGCGCGCAGTGCGGAAGACCTTAAGCTTGCGCTCTCCGTAATGGCGGGGCCGGCTGAGCGTGAGGGCCTGGGCTGGTCGCTCAATCTGCCAAAAGCTGACATTGCGTCGCTAAAAGATTTTCGAGTCGCCATTTGGCCTACAGATTCTCGTGCACCTGTTGCTAAAGAAGTTGAAGATCGGTCGCTTCGAGTGGGGGGATTGCTAGAAAGTCTTGGCGCACAGGTTTCTTATGATGCCCGACCTGACTTTGATTTAGATCACGCCATAAGTAACTACCAAACTTTGTTAAATGCCGTGATGACCGCTGGGTGGGACGACTCGGCTGTAGCAAAAATGCAGGCCAAGGTGGCTGAGTTCGAAACTACCGACACGTCTATTGAGGCAGTCAATGCGCGAGCAGCGATACTGTCGCATCGCGATTGGATTCGCGGCAATAGTCGGAGGGAAAAACTACGACGAGCTTGGAGCCAATTCTTTAACGACTGGGATATTCTGATTTGTCCGCAAATGGCGACGCCCGCTTTCCCCCACGACCACAGTCAAATGAGTGAAAGAACATTACTGGTTGATAACGAGCAGCAACCTTACTTCCAGCAGTTGATGTGGGCAGGCATGATCGTCAACGCTTATCTGCCCAGTACTGTATTCCCAACAGGGCTATCAACCGACGGTTTGCCCATTGGTCTACAGGCCGTCAGTGCGCCATTTCGAGATTACCGATGCATCGAATTTGCTCGTCTCATCACCCAGGAGATAGGCGGGTTCTCAGCGCCGACAGCGTACCCATAGGCTATCGAGCTAAAAGCGCACAAGGCGCGCAAAGGGCTGATGGATACCAACGCTGCAAGGCAAACCCAATAATGAAAAATACACTGATCAAGGCTAGCTTAGTCGCTTTCATCTTCACTACGTTTTTGGCGATTCACCAGCGCACTAATCTTTTCATTTTTGCACTGTCGACCGACGAGCCTCCGGCATTGCTAACAGCACAAGACGAAGGCGATGAAGCTATTTGGTTCGACGACTATTATACGGTGCATCAAATCGACGAACGCACTTATGCCATCGGCGAGTCTCGCTACTATCAAAAGAACTTCAACTATCTGATTTTAGGCGATACTCGGGCGATCGTGTTTGATGCCGGCACAGGGCAACGAGACATACGCGGCGTCGTCGAGAGTCTGACGACTTTGCCGGTCACCTTTGTGCCCTCGCACTTGCACTACGATCACATCGGCAATCAAATACCGTTCGCAAGCACAGCATTGGTCGACCTTCCGCATTTGAGAGCACGAGCAAACAACAACACTTTGTTACTTGAACGAGCAGAGCATTTGGGTGAAATCGAAGGCTATGACTTACCGACACTTAAAGTTGACCAGTGGTTGGCGCCTAATGAGATTTTCGATCTAGGCAACCGGCCCTTACTCGTACTGTACACCCCAGGGCATACTGACGACTCAATATCCTTGCTAGATCAGCATGCCGGGTACTTGTTTGCCGGAGATTTTCTGTACCCGGGTGACCTGTATGGCTTTTTACCCAACAGCAACTTAGGCGATTATCGACAAGGCGCGAACAACGTGCAGCGAACCCACAAAGCGGAACGGTTGCGGATTTTCGGTGCCCATCGCGATGCAGCGCTCGGCTTGCCTGAACTAAACCAACAAACCGTATCGGCGTTGCTCACAACCCTCGATGCCCTACGGACCAACTCTCTGTCTGGCAAAGGTGTCTATCCAGTGGCTTATCCCGTTGACGAAAGAGTCACCCTGCTCGCCGAAC
>CAJWZG010000190.1 GCA_913049565.1 uncultured Gammaproteobacteria bacterium | reverse complement strand
CTGGGCGGTATGCATACGCTATGCGCCCTCTAGTTCGCCGGGCAAGGCTGCTCGACTAGTCAGCAAAACCCAAGAATGAAGCCGCCTCCGCGACGCTTTTGCGCTCGGAAACCACCGCGTTGGCCGGGAAACTGTCGTCGGGCCAGCCAAGAGCAACGGCTTTCATAATGACCTGGTCATCGGCGATCTTTGCATGCTCTCGCACCACGGGTGATTGCATAATGCCCTGGCTGTTGATAACAGCGCCCAGGCCGCGAGACCAAGCGGCATTGACCAATGCGGTAGTGACCGCGCCGCAGTCGAAGGGCGTATCATCGCTATCGGCGAGAACTGCGTCGTAGGTAATGATCACGCACACCGGCGCATCGAACTGCCGAAAGCCACGCAGTACCCAATCTTGGCGTTTTTCAGCATCCTCTCTGGCGATATCCATGGCGGCAAATAATTGCTTAGCAACACCGACCTGACGGTCGCGGTGCTGTCCAGCAAAGGCTTCGCCGATCCGAAATTCACGCGAGTGCGGGACACCAGCGAGGTTACGCTCGGTGTTGCCGGCACGGATCAGATCTAACGGTTCGCCAGAAATGACGGTGAAATTCCACGGCTGAGTGTTCATTGATGAGGGAGAACGCATCGCTAATGCCAATACTTCTTCGATCAATGCTTTGGGCACAGGTTCGTTTTTATATCCCCTAATGCTGCGACGACCAAGAACAACTTCATCAAACTGCACCGATTTCTCCTAGAAAAAAAGAAGTCATAGTCTAGTGCACTATGCGCGTGACCAAAATGTAATCTCCATTTTTTTCTCGCCCTGCGTATCTGGCTCAAGCCGTAGCGCTGTTTGTCCGATTGGTGGCGGCAGTGCTTTCTCGTTCTCCTCCCCCTCAAAAGCGTCAAGCGTCGACCACCACTGTTTAAGCGCCGCGGACTCTAGAACGTAACCCTCGATTAACACCGTTTGGCTGGTAAGAGAAAGCGCCGGAAATCCTTGTTGTGCTCCCCAACCATGGGTTTTTAGTTCACCCCTGACACTTGCCCGGCTCCAGCGTCCGGGTATGGGCGCGAGTATGTGCTCGTTGATTTGGCCGGGCATAAGCGTTCCATAGACAAAGAGTCTCGAAGCTGTTTCTGTCCTCATTACAAATTATTGCGGGCTCTAGCGTGCTAGTGACTGCTGTTTAACTGTCGCGAAACTCTAAATACGTATTTTATATCGTGGCCGAAGGAGGAACGTCGGCAAATTTCAAATAGTTTCATTGTGGTGTTCTAGTTGCTCGAAAGCTGATTAACTGAGAATGGGCAGTGTGCCCTGACAAATAAAATAGGATCAAAAAATGAAGAAAAAAATATTAGGTTTAGTCGCTGCAGCCCTGATGGTGATATCTGGCTTGCTGCAAGCGGCCCCAACGGTCCTCGTGTACGAGTGGGCCGTTCAGGCTGGCAAAGCAGGAGAGTTTGCAGCCGCTTTGGATACGTTGCAGAAAAGTGCCATTGCTAAAGATCGAACCGCACAGTTGCATTTGGAATCCATTGGATTCAATGGCGCCAGTCCAGCAACCCACCGCGTGGTTGTTTTGTATCCAAGCATCGCCGAGATGGAGTCATGGAATAAAAGATTTGAAACCTCGGATGCAGGTGCAGCATTTGCAAAAGCCATTAATGCTATTGCGACCCCTGTCGCCCAGTACATGGAGCAACCAGTACAAAGTTGGGGGACCGTTTCAAACGATGACATGCTGTTCGACGTTGTTCGTATGCAGGTCAGCGATCCAGCAGCAACCGCTGCCGGCTTAAACGCGTTGATGAATGCACCTGAATCGAGGGACTTCCCGGGCCAGATTTGGCTGATTCAGGTGTTGAGGGGTAACGCAGCCCCTGATGGCAGAGTCACTCACCAGATCGTTGTTGGCTACGAATCGCTTACTGAGATGGAAGCTTGGCAAGACTATATGGTTACGACCAAGGCGTGGCAGACATGGACTGGTGTTGCCCAGTCAAGCTTCATTGTGACAAATCGTTTTACGGTTAACTGGTTGGCGGTTTACGACCACAACTACACGTTAGAAGACTTTGACTAACGTTTGATAAAGGGCGCCTTGAGAGCAAATCTTGAGGCGTTCAAGTAGATTTCTGATATTTCTGATATTTTCAACGGTTACGGTTTTTAAGGAAAAAGTCCCATGCCTAAATCTCAGCGTCCTCAGGAATACTATGATCAAATCAAAGATAAATTTCAGGATGAACGGAATCGACGGTTAGGCTATCGCCCACCAGGAACCGACCAGTACACGTCGGAGTTCAGCGGTGATCTTGCGAAATATGCGATCGATCCCTACGCGAAAAATGTTGTCAAACGAGACCCAATTACAGACGAAGTTGAGGTGTTGTTTATCGGTGGCGGCTTTTCCGCCCTGTTAACCTCAGCCCGGTTAAGAGAGCGTGGATTAGCGAGTATTCGCATTGTGGAGCGTGGCTCTGACGTAGGAGGCACTTGGTATTGGAATCGATATCCCGGCGCCGCCTGTGATGTTGTGAGCTACGATTATTTGCCTCTGCTAGATGAGCTTGATTACGTGCCAGTGAATCATTACTCGCGCGGCCCTGAAATATTCGGCCATTGTCAGGCCATCGCCCAAAAGTACGGTTTGTATGATCTGGCAGTGTTCAATACCACGGTAACAGAGACGCGCTGGGACGAGGGCGAGCAGCTTTGGCATGTGAAAACTAATCAGGGCGATGTAATGCGCGCTCAGTTTGTTATTTGCGCAAATGGCACACTCGCAAAACCGAAACTCTCCGCAATTGCCGGGATGGAAAGTTTTGCGGGCCATTCTTTTCACACTTCACGTTGGGATTACGATTACACCGGCGAAAATCTGGAGCATTTGAAGGACAAAGTGGTGGGGATTATTGGAACTGGTGCCAGCGCTGTGCAGATTGTTCCCGAGCTTGCCAAAGTCGCCAAAGAAGTTTTTGTCTTTCAGCGAACACCCTCATCCATAGATGTGCGTGACGACTGGCCCACCGATCCCAATTGGGCGCGTAAACTTCGACCCGGTTGGCAACACAAAAGACGTGAAAAACTCCTTGCCGCGGTTGAGAACTCGCTGGAGAAGCGTGCAGCAAAGGGAGCGACTTCACCCGAGGAAAAGCTCAGAAAACAGGAAAACGCCAATATCGACTATATGATGCGTATCCATAGTCGCATCGATGAAATTGTAGATGACCCCGAGACTGCGGAGGCGTTAAAGCCGTGGTACATGTTTATGTGTAAGCGGCCCTGTTTCCACAATGAATATCTGCCATCGTTTAACTTGCCCAATGTGCATTTGGTTGACACACAAGGAAAGGGGATTACTCAAATCAATCCGAACGGCCCGGTATTCGACGGTAAAGAATACCGTCTGGATTTATTGATTTACGCGACGGGCTTCGAAGTCCAGCTGACCGGTATTTACAACGAAATTGTCGGTGCGGGAGGAGTGAATCTGCAGGATAAGTACGCTCAGGGCATTCGAACGTTGCTGGGGATTCACACGGCTGGTTTTCCTAACCTGTTCATCATGGGGGGATATCAAGCGTCTTTCCAATTTAACCTCACGGAAATGCTGCAAACACAGGGCGATCATATTGCCGCGTGTATCGACTATGTCCGTGCCAACGGCCATCACGCCCTTGACGTAAAAGATGAAGCAGAAGAATGGTGGGTGCAAAATGTCATTCAGCATCGAGGTAAGACCAGTCGCTCGGAAGAGTGCACACCCGGGTACTATAACTTTGAGGGCAACGAACAAAGACGGCAGGACGGTAACTATAACGGCGGCTTCAGGCGGTATTTTGAGCATCAAGGGCAGGTGCGCGAAAAAATGGAAGAAACCTTTCATTTACTGGCCAAAGGAAAGTGATCTACGCATTCTAGGAGTAAGGGATGAGTTACCCTCTCACCGGGCTCAAGGTCTTAGATTTATCGCGTGTTTTGGCAGGCCCTTTTGCGGGACGAATGCTTAGTGACTTGGGTGCCGATGTCGTGAAGCTCGAACCGCCAGAAGGGGACGTGACCCGTCACTGGGGAGTCAAGCGCAGCGGTATCTCTGGCTACTATCATCAGCAGAACGCTGGGAAACGTAATATTGCCGTAGATCTTCGGCATCCCAAAGGCCTGTCGGTTGCAAAGGCACTTGTGGCCGCAGCCGATGTGCTTATCGAAAACTTTCGACCGGATGTTATGCAACGATTGGGGCTTGATTACGACTCTTTGGCAGAAATAAATCCGCGCTTAATCATGTTGTCTATCTCAGGTTTTGGTGCCAACAATGCTGACAGCAGCCGGGCAGCCTATGCCCCTATCATTCATGCAGAGACCGGGCTGATTGCTCGACAAGCAGATCTAACCGGCGCGTTTCCAACGGAGTTGCCGCTGTCGGTTGCGGATACTAATGCCTCGATGCACGGCCTTGTCGGTTTGTTGGCAGCGTTGTACGCAAGAGAGCAATCCGGGCGGGGTGATCATTTAGAAATCTCTATGGTAGATGCATCGCTGGTGACAAACGATGGAATGCACGATGCCCTTGAGGGCGTAAAAGTGGGCGTAACCAATGAAGTGCATGAAACCGCTGGCGGTTTACTCATGCTCGCAGGTGAGTTCAGATACATCTGGAAATTACTCAGCACGACTTATCATGTTAGCGATGGCCTTAAAGACGGAGAAGACGTTTCGCTTGAAGAAAAAATTACGGCCCGTCGCGCAGCTTCCAAAAAATTCCTCACTCAGACCTGCCGCAATAGGGAACAAGTTATTAGCGCACTTGATCGAATGAACATCGCCTGGGGTGACGTCCGATCGGCATCTGATGTGCAGCAGTTAGCCTCGGTGGCAGCCCGAAACTCGATTTCAGAGGTTGATGACCGCGCAGGCGGCAAGCGTCTGATTCCGTCGTCGCCTTACAAGTACAAACACCTTGAGTCACAAGTGAGAGCGGGTGCGCCGCATCTGGGCGAGCATAACGAGGAAGTGCTGAAACAGTGGTTGGACTGGTCGCCTGAGCAGATCAGCAATGTCGAAAAAGCATTTTTAACCACAACACGAGAATAAGAGGGAGAGCGCGCGATGCAGGAATTTTCTGGGCGAACTGCAGTTATTACCGGTGCAGCCAGTGGTATTGGGTTAGGCATGGCGAGGTCTTTTGCAAAGCGCGGCATGCAGTTGGTGCTTGCGGACTTAAATGAAGAGCTTTTGCAAGATGGAAGTAACAGGGGCCTTAGAATTTGTCCAACGGTATTTGACTACAGAAATTTAATAAAAACCAATTCCCTTTATAATACCCCTCCTACATTTTCAATTTATGTTGCAGGTCTAATGTTTGAATGGCTAAAGGAGATAGGTGGGGTTGACGAAATTGAAAAAATAAATTTTGAAAAATCTAAGTTAGTATATGA
>CAJWZG010000189.1 GCA_913049565.1 uncultured Gammaproteobacteria bacterium | reverse complement strand
ATTGCCCGTGCTTGATCAACCGTTCGTATGCCTGAAATGTTGGGGGCCATATCAGATAAAACAAGGTCTAGCTGCTCGCCGTCCAAGATTGCCGAAATTTCAGCGCCTACCGAATCCTCTCCCGCTAAGCCCTCGATAACATGGGTATATTGGCCACTAGTAATCGGCAGTGGATCAACGGCGATCAGAACACCGCCATTGAGTTTACTTTCCAAATAATGGGTCCAGCCCCCTGGCGCAGCACCAAGCTCCAATACGCGCTGACCAGGCTTAATAAGACGATAGCGCTGATCAATCTGCTCCAGCTTAAAATGCGCTCGGGAAATCTGCCCGCCACCTTGGGCTTGCCGCACAAAGTAGTCTTTTCGTTGTCTTTGCAACCAACGGTCACTGGATTTACTGTGCTTTGGCATACTGGATACCGATAGAGTGGTTCATTCGTTCGCTGGAAATTTACGCCCCGCTACCTATAGGATAACCCAATGCGACCAACTACTTTGAATACCCAGCAAAAGAAATCCCTTCGCGGCATTGCACATCACCTAGATCCAGTCGTCGCGGTCAGCGAACGGGGCCTGACCGAGGGTATCTTGGAAGAAACCGAGCGCGCGTTACGAGATCACGAACTGATTAAGATAAAAGTATTCGGCGCAGATCGAGCTGTTCGAGACGAAGTGACGACTACCTTAGCCGAAGCTACTTCCGCCGTTGTGCTGCAAAAAATAGGCAAGACAGCGGTTTTTTACAGACGAAACCCAAAAGCGAATCCGAAGCTGTCAAACATAGCGCGATATTTGGAGCCATCGGGCTTTTAGCGAGCCCAAGATGTCTCCGAGTCTTTACCAGCCGCTACAGGTATTCGACTGATGATATTTCATACTCGCGGTCACCGCCTGGCGTAACCACTGAAACTAGATCGTCTTCCATTTTACCGATCAGTGCCCGAGCAATCGGTGACATCACCGATATTTTATTGAGCTTCACGTCTGCTTCGTCCTCGCCAACGATATGGTAGCGGATGGTTTCATCCGTATCACAGTCAATTAGCGACACGGTAGAACCGAAGATCACCTTGCCAGTAGCCGCAATTTTGCTTACGTCGATTATTTGTGCATCCGCTAACCGCGATTCAATCTCTTGGATGCGACCTTCGTTAAAGCTTTGCTGTTCACGAGCAGCGTGGTACTCGGCGTTTTCCTTCAAATCGCCGTGCGCGCGAGCTTCGGCTATAGCTTCAGTTATCTCTTGCCGCAACGCGCCTTTGCGATGCGCCATTTCTTCTCGAAGGCTTTCCGCACCCTTAACCGTCATAGGATTAGACATAGCTTTATCCCCCTTGCGCCAGCGCTCCATGCAGTTGTTGTAGGCTAGTCACTTGATCACCAATACCCTGGCCGATGGCGATACAGAAGGCCTCGCCGCCAGTTAACGTGGTCGTGTAACAAACTTTGTTCAGCAAAGCCAACCGCCGAATAACCGCTGAGTCTGCGATCGACTGGCGCCCCTCTGTTGTGTTGATTATCAGATCGATTTGCTCATTTTTCAGCAGATCAGAAACGTCTGGCCGCCCTTCGTTCACTTTGTCGATCTGCTTACACACAAGACCCGCCTTGAGCAGCCCGCGAGCTGTGCCTCGGGTGGCGACCAAATCGAAGCCGAGATCGATCAGGTTTCTAGCCACATCGACAACGCCCTCTTTATCGGAGTCTTTAACGCTCAAAAAGGCTCGTCCTCCACCAGGTAGGCGCTCGCCCGCACCGAGTGACGCCTTTGAAAATGCCTCCCCAAACGACTCGCCCACGCCCATTACTTCGCCAGTCGACTTCATTTCAGGCCCTAAAATAGGGTCCACACCAATGAATTTATTAAACGGAAAAACTGACTCTTTCACGTGAACCGCTTTCGGCAACACTTCTTCTGTAAAGTCCAGTTCTTTGAGCGTCTTGCCTGCCATGCAGCGGGCGGCCAGCTTGGCCAAGGAATGCCCGATACATTTGGACACAAAGGGCACAGTGCGCGAGGCTCGAGGGTTTACTTCTAGAACGAAAACTTCTTCGCCCTGCACCGCCATTTGTACATTCATCAAGCCAATAACATTTAGCTCCAGCGCTAGTGCTTTCACCTGCTCTCGAATTTGATTCTGAATATCCATAGGCAGGTTGTATGGAGGGAGTGAACAAGCCGAATCGCCTGAATGCACGCCCGCCTGCTCGATGTGCTGCATAATGCCACCGATCACCACTTGCTCTCCATCGCAAATAGCGTCTACGTCTACCTCTACCGCTTGATCCAGAAATCGATCTAGTAGCACTGGTGAGTCGTTGGATACGTCGACCGCGCTTTGCATGTACTGACGCAACTCATCTTCGTTGTACACCAATTCCATTGCCCTGCCTCCCAAGACATAAGAAGGCCTGACGATGAGCGGGTAACCAATTTCTTCAGCGCGTTGAACTCCCTGTTCAGCATTAGAAGCCACCCGGTTCGACGGTTGTCGGAGGGATAACTTATCGACAAGCGTTTGGAATCGCTCCCGATCCTCGGCGCGATCAATCGCATCAGGGCTAGTGCCGATGATCGGTACACCCAGATTTGCCAGGTCATCTGCCAGCTTTAGTGGTGTTTGACCGCCAAATTGAACAATCACGCCAGTGGGTTGTTCAACTTCAACTATGGCCATCACATCCTCGAGAGTAACAGGCTCGAAATATAGCCGATCTGATGTGTCGTAATCGGTCGATACCGTCTCGGGGTTGCAATTCACCATGATGGTTTCATAGCCATCCTCTCGCATGGCCAGCGCCGCATGAACGCAGCAATAGTCAAACTCGATACCTTGGCCAATGCGGTTGGGTCCACCACCGAGCACCATAATTTTTTGGCGATCCGAAGGTGCTGCCTCACATTCTTCTTCGTAGGTGGAATACATATAGGCGCTATTTGCCGGAAACTCTGCCGCGCAGGTATCGACTCTGCGGTATACGGGTTTGACACCCAACTTCTGCCGAGCTTGCCTTACCTGTGACTCTGTGCAGTCCAGTAACTGAGCCAAGCGGCCATCGGAGAACCCCTTGCGTTTCACATGACGCCAGCCGTGCTCGTCAAAATCAGCGCAACGTTGCTGTGCGATCGCAGACTCTTCAACCAGCAGGTCTTCTATCTCTGCAAGAAACCACGGGTCAATTTTTGTTTGTTCAAAAATGTCTTCCAAAGAAAAACCAGCACGAAAGGCATCTGCCACATACCAGAGCCTGAATGTGCTTGGCGTAGCAAGTTCACGTTTGAGAACGCTGCGCCACTCTGCGTCTTTAGAGTCGAGTACTGGGTCGAAACCCACCATGCCTATTTCCAGACCCCGCAAAGCTTTTTGCAGTGACTCTTGGAATGTACAGCCAATTGCCATAACTTCTCCAACAGATTTCATCTGTGTGGTCAGCCTAGCGTCCGCCTGTGGGAATTTTTCAAAGGTAAACCGTGGAATCTTGGTTACTACGTAATCGATACTTGGCTCAAACGAGGCAGGCGTTACGCCCCCGGTAATGTCGTTATCCAGTTCATCAAGGGTATAGCCTACTGCGAGCTTCGCGGCGATCTTCGCAATGGGGAATCCCGTTGCCTTGGATGCCAAGGCGGAGGAGCGAGACACCCTCGGGTTCATCTCAATCACCACTACTCGGCCATCTTCAGGGCAAATGCCGAACTGTACGTTCGAACCGCCGGTCTCCACACCGATCTCTCGAAGCACCGCGATCGAAGCGTTGCGCAAAATCTGATATTCCTTGTCCGTCAGCGTTTGTGCTGGCGCAACGGTAATACTGTCACCCGTGTGAACCCCCATTGGGTCTACATTCTCAATGGCGCACACGATGATGCAGTTGTCTTTTTTGTCGCGCACCACCTCCATTTCAAACTCTTTCCAACCGAGCAATGATTCGTCAATCAGCAACTCGGAAGTCGGCGACAGTTCGAGCCCTCTGTTACAAATTTCTTCGAATTCTTCTTTGTTGTAGGCGACCCCGCCGCCGCTGCCACCCAGCGTGAACGATGGTCTTATGACACAAGGAAAGCCCAACTGGCTCTGCACTTGTATGGCTTCTTCCATGCTATGGGCGATAGCCGAGCGCGGCGTTTCTAGGCCGATTGCCTTCATCGCTTTGTCGAACCGCTCCCGGTCTTCTGCTTTATCAATGGCGTCCTGACTTGCGCCAATCATCTGCACACCAAATTTTTCCAGCACCCCTTCACTGACCAGGTCTAGCGCGCAATTCAGCGCCGTCTGCCCACCCATAGTAGGTAACAAAGCGTCTGGTCTTTCTCGTTCAATAATCTTGCTAACCGTTCTCCACTCCACAGGCTCGACATAGGTCGCGTCTGCCATCGTCGGATCGGTCATAATGGTTGCCGGATTGGAGTTAACTAGTACAACGCGATAACCCTCGTCCTTCAGTGCTTTGCATGCTTGCGCGCCCGAGTAATCGAATTCGCAAGCTTGGCCAATAACGATAGGGCCTGCGCCGAGGATCAAGATCGATTGAATGTCTGTACGCTTCGGCATGTAACTCTCTATTCGTGATGCTTTGACATCAAATCGATGAAATGGTCGAACAAATATTCGCAATCTTGTGGGCCGGGACTGGCCTCAGGATGGCCCTGAAAGCCAAAAGCGGGTTTATGTAGGTGGTGTATGCCTTGCACGGTGCCATCAAAAAGCGACTTGTGCGTGCACTTCAAGTGTTCTGGAAGGCTGCTTTCAGCCACAGCAAATCCGTGATTTTGGCTGGTAATAACAACCTCACCGCTTTCAAGGTCTTGTACCGGGTGGTTGGCGCCGTGGTGCCCGTGCGCCATTTTTTCTGTTTGCGCACCACCAGCCAAAGCCAACAATTGATGGCCAAGGCAGATGCCAAACAGCGGCACGCCTTGGCTCAGAAACTCGGAAATAGCGTCAATAGCGTAACCGCAGGGCTCTGGGTCTCCGGGCCCATTCGACAAAAATATACCATCAGGATTCATGGCTAGAACTTCTTGTGCAGAGGTTTGGGCCGGCACAAGGGTTAAATCGCAGCCCTTGCTCGCGAGTATTCGCAATATATTGCGCTTCACCCCGAAGTCGTAAGCGACAACCTTGAACTGGGTCTCAGCGACCTCTCCGTAACCGGATTCGACAAACCAATTGGTTTGCGTCCAGCCACGTTGAACACCCGTTACCTCTTTCGCAAGATCCATGCCCGCCAATCCAGCAAATAATCGAGCCGCTTCAAGCGCCTTTGCTTCGCCCTGAGATGTAGCGGCAGAGTCGTCGGCTATAATGCAACCCGCTAGAGCGCCCTTGGCGCGTAGCAGTCGAGTCAGACGCCGAGTATCAACGTCTGCTATTGCGACGCAGTTTTGAGATTGCAAATAGTCCTGCAGCGAGCCGCGCTGACGCCAGCTGCTAACCCGTCGCGGTAGCTGACGGATCACAAGA